>JAHFDC010000022.1 GCA_023249205.1 Candidatus Methylomirabilota bacterium | reverse complement strand
GCCGGCCACGGTGACGATGTCGAGACCGGGGTAGTCCCTCAGCAGCCCGCGGCAACTCTCCCGCAGGGCGGTGCGCGAGATGTCCACGGGGACGTACCGCATCGTCCCCTGGCGGCGGAGGAGGGCGCCGATGAGCATCCGCGTCTTGGCGGCGCTGCCGCTCCCCAATTCGACGAGGGCCGTCCCCGGGGGGAGGAGGGAGGCGATCTCTCCGGCCCGAGCCTGGAGGATCTGCCGCTCCGCCGCCGGGAGGTAGTATTCCGGCAGCTCGCAGATCTCTTCGAAGAGCCGTGACCCTTCGCGGTCGTAGAAATACCGGCAGGGGAGGGATTTCGGCGACCGGGTGAGCCCATCGCGCACGTCGCGGGCGAAGGCGGCCCGGTCCTGGTCCTCGCCCGCGTCAATCAGGGTGAAGCGCTCCGGCGCATGCGCGCCCCCCCGCCGCTCCCGGCGGGCCGGCGCGGCGGCGAGCTCCTTCAGGAGGGTCTCCCAGCTCCGGCGTTCGCGGGCGGGCTCAACGAGGGGCCGGAGCCGCGCGCACCACGCCTGCAAGGTGCGGTAGAATTCCGCGTCCCCTTCCGCGCGCGCCAGCAGCGCGCTGAGCCCCTCCGTGTCCCCCGCCTCGAAGTAGCCCGGATACCCCTCGCCGAGGATCCCGACGGTCCCGGGGATCCGGGAGGCCGCGATCGGGACCGACGCCGCCAGGGCCTCGGACACGACGTTGGCCCCCCCCTCCATGCGCGAGGTCAGGGCGAGGAGCCGGCTCTGACCGAGAATGCGGAGCGCCTTCCACCGGGGCTGCTCCCCGAGCCAGCGGTAGCGCGGATTCCGGTCCGCTTCGCCCCGGGCCTGCTCCTTCATCTCCGCACTGAGCGCCGCGCCCGCGTGCAGCACCGAGATCCCGGAGGTCGCCGGCAGCAGTCTGGCCGCCAGGGCGGTCCGGAACGGGTCCTTCACCGGCCGGAGGTGGCCGAGGACGCAGACGGGGAAGGCCCGCGCATTCACGGGGGGGCTGGGCCGCGGTCGCTCCGCCGACTGGTAGATGACCCGGGCCTTCTCCCGCACGGACTCCGGCAGCTCGGCGACGCCCAGCGGCTGGAGGACCACGAGGCGCGTGGCCAGCTCCAGGGAGCGCCGGGCAAGGGGCGACGTCCGGATCCCCTCGTACAGGTCCGTGCCGGTCAGCGCCACCACCAGGGGGGAATCGGGGCGCAGCCGCCGGAAGCGCTCGACCGATGGGAAACTCCGCCCGGCGTGGAGGGCCACCAGCAGGTCGTAGCGCCCCCCGCGATACTCCTGCTGGAGCACGACGCGGTGGCCGAGGTCCCGGAGGATGCGCGCCCAGCGCAGGGCGGTGACCCGGTTTCCGGCCCGGGAGCCGGCGGGCGCAGGGGTCGCGATGCAGACTCTCATCCGTCCAGCGCGGCCGTCCGGAATCCCGCCCACACGTCCCGCCGATCGGGCCGGTAGAAATTCCGGTAGGTGTTCCGGAGCAGCCGGGAGCGCGTCGTCCAGCAGCCGCCGCGCAGCACCTTGTGGGTTCCAAACCAGGGCTCGGAGTACTCCTTGTACGGGTCCGCGACGAACCCCGGGTAGGGGAGGAATTCACTGCTGGTCCACTCCCACACATCGCCGAGCATCTGGCGGCACCCGAAGGCGCTCTCCCCCGCGGGGAATGCCCCCACGTGGCGGCAGCCCATGGCGTGCCCGTCGAGGTTGGCGCGGTCCGGGCTCGGAGGCGCATCGCCCCAGGGGAAGCGGCGCTTGCACCCGGACAGCCGCCCGCCGGAGCCATCCGGCTCGCCGGCCGCCGCGACCTCCCATTCCACCTCCGTCGGCAGCCGCCGGCGCGCCCAGCGGCAGTAGGCCTCCGCTTCGTGCCAGTTGACGTGGAGCATCGGGCGGTGGGGCTCGAGCGGGACCCAACGATCGAAATCCCGTCGCCGCCAGCCGCCGCCGGGCAGGCGCTGCCAGTAGACCGGGTGCGCCGCGCCCGCCGCCTGCCGCCACCGCCATCCCTCCTCGCTCCACAGCTCGGGTCGCTGGTAGCCCTCGTCCTCGACGAAGGCGGCGAACTCGGCCTGGCTCACCGGCGCCCGCGCGATCGCGAAGGGCCTGACCACCACGGGGTGCGACCACTTCTCGTTGTCGAAGACGAACGGTTCGCCGGGCTCGGCGCCCAGGAGGAAGGTGCCGCCGGGGACCTCGGCGTCTCCGGGCAGGGGGCCGGCCGGCCCGGCCGCCGGCGGGCGGGACAGGTGTGGAGCGGGGTAGCCCAGGGTCTGACGCGCGTAGGTGAACGCTTCGGTGTGCATGTCCTCGTGGAAAATGGAGAGGAGGATGAAGTATCGCTCCTCGTCGCGGGGCTCCCCGCGCGTCAGGCGCTCCAGGACCCGGTCGCGGACCTCGCGCAGGTAGCCCATGGTCTCTTCGCGGGACGGCAACGGCAGGTCCCACCGGGTGTCGTGCGGGACCGCCGCGGAGTCGAAGAGGACATCCCCCGCGGGGAGAATCGGCCGCTCCCGGCGGGCGTGCCGGAGGACCCACTTCTCCTGGAACCACGCGACGTGACCGATCTCCCAGAGGAGCGGGTTCAGGGTAGGCAGCATGGGGCCGAGGAGCTGCTCGTCGGTGAGGTCGGTGACCAGGGTGACGGTCCGCTCGCGAGCGTCGGAGACCCAGTCGGAAAGTTCTCCGGCCCCGGGCATCGCCTTTCCTCCAACCGGATCGGGGGCGTCAGATGTAGTGGCCGGTGCCGGCCCGCACGCGGTAGGGCTCGATCGTGACGATCCGCTCGATGTTGATGAAGGTGGAGACTCCTTCCTCGTCGTGCACCTCCAGGCTCTCCCCGGCGATCCCGGCCACGGTCCCGATGACGGCCCAGTTTGCCGCCAGGTGGATGATCACCTTCTGCCCCACGAAGCGGTTCACCGCATCCTTCATCGGTTCTGCCCCTACGCCTGGGTGGCCGCCAGGAGCTGGCTGATTGCCCCCGCATCCGGCTCGACGAACTCCAGACCGGTTCGGTACACGAGCTCGTTCGCCTCTCCTGAGGGTTGCTGCCGGACGATGTAGGAGCGGACGGCCCGGCAGGCGAGGTCCACGACGGCCTCGCGCGCCACGAACCGGACCTGGTAGACGGACCCGGGTCGCATCATGTGCAGGTGCTCCACCAGGGCCCCGGTGGCGCTGACGTCCACGAGGGCCGTGGCGATCTCCCACGTGACCATCCCCTGCACCCGGGCCGAGACCGGCTGCCGCTCCGCGCGCCGCCGCTCTTCCCTCATGGCTCCTCCTTATTCTATCCCGGCTAGTTGCCGGGCTTCCTCCGCGAGGGCCTCGAGCGCGGCACCGGCCGCCGGGACCCCCGCGCGCGCCGCGAGTTTCGCGAGGCAGGCGTAGTGGGCCGGGAGCCCGAGGACAATGCCACCCAGGACGCCCCCCCGGGCTCCGGGGGGAAGGGCCCCGACGATTCGCCGGATCCGGGGGAGTTCCTCTCGCTCCAGCGTGAGGGCCACCTCCACCGCCTCCGCCGGGGTGATGGCCCCGGAAGCCGCCCGCGCCTCGAGGGACGTCAGCGTTTGCTCGATCGTTTCCAGGGGCTCGTCCGGAGCGTCGCCGGGAACCTCTCCCGCGCCCGCCCTCCGCGCCGTGTCCGCCGCCAACTGCAGGATGGCGAAGTGGGCCGCCTCGGCGTTGGACAGTTCCACCCAGAGCCGGCCTGCCTCCGGGTCGGCGGCGAAGCGCTCGGCGAGGCGCCGGTATAGATTGAGGGCTCGCCGCTCGCAGGCGGCGAACCGCTCCAGCAGGGTGAAGAGGCTCATCAGCCGCGCCCCGGCCCGGGGGGAAGGAGCCCCGCCCGGAAGGGGCAGGATCCCACCGGGCACCGCTCCTTCTACCGCTCCTTTGGGGGAGGCTGTCCTTCGAGGGCGGCCAGCCGCTCGGCCGCCGCGCGCGCCGTATCTAGATAGGGGCCGATCCGGTGTAACAGACCCTCCCGGTGCTCGCGGCGCAGCCGGGTGAGCATCTGGACGATACCGCCCAGGGCGGCCTCGAGCTGGCGCCGGGCGATCGCGATGGGGTCCTCTGCCGGGCCGGGCATAGGTCACTCTGATACCACGGCCGTCCCATCGCGGCAAGACCGAAAAAAATCTTGACACGGTCGTGCCCGCCTGGTACAGATGGCCCACTTTCTTCGCGCCCCGCCTCCGGGGCGGCGGAAATCGCGCAACATGCCTCACTCGTTCGCAAGCGCCGTGATGTTCGTACTCGTAGGCGTAGCCGGAGTCTGCCCGCGGGCGGACTCGGTCAGCGCCTAGGCAGCGGCGCTCGCCGGTTCGGGCCACGAGGGCAGACGCTCCCGTGGCCCTCTGTTTTTCTCGAGGGGCCGCGGGGAGACCCGCGGCCCCGTCGCGTTTCAGGAGAGGCCCCGGAACGGCTTACGCGCTCCAGGAAGGATCTGACTGCTTCTCGTCGGGATCTCGAAGCGTGAGGGAGGTGTCGGATGCGAGACCGATGTCGCTGTGGGGGAGTGATCGCCTTTGCCCACCAGGACCTGGGCTGCCTCCAGTGCGGGGAGGCCTGCTGCCCGTGCTGTGCCTTCTCGCCCGAGGGACATGTCTTCTGCCCGTCCTGCGCCGGCTGGGTTCTCGCCCGCCTGAAGGATGCGCCCGCCGTGACCTCCGGGGCGTTCCCCCAGGTCCGCCCGGCGGGGGTTCCCCGGCCGATCCCGGCCCCTCCTGCCAGCCAGCCCTCCCCGGCTCTCTCGTAGCGGAGGGTTCTCCGGGCAGCGCCCCCTCGTGCGAGGGGAGCTGCGTCGGCCGGGAAAGGCGTTGACAACCCTGCCCCCTTCCGGTAGGTAGAGGCCGGGAGGGGGGATGTCGCCCGCCAACGCTGCTCCGAAGGAGGTCCGGGAGCGGATCCGCCGCGGCGAGTGGGCTCGCCCGACCGCCGGATGCGCTCCGGGCTACGTCCAGGCCAATCTGGTCATCCTCCCCCGGGACCTGGCCTACGATTTTCTCCTCTTCACCCACCGGAACCCGAAGCCCTGCCCCCTCCTCGAGGTGACCGACGCTGGCTCCCCGGAACCCGCGCGCGTCGCCCCCGGCGCGGACCTGCGGACCGACCTCCCCAAATACCGGGTCTACCGGCACGGGGTCCTTGCCGAGGAAGTCACGGATCTGCTCCCGCTCTGGCGGGATGACCTGGTGGCCTTCCTGCTCGGCTGCTCCTTTACCTTCGAGGCGGCCCTCCTCAAGGCGGAGGTGCCGGTCCGGCACCTGGAGGAGGGCAGGAACGTCCCCATGTACATCACCAACCTCCCCTGCGCCCCGGCCGGCCTCTTCGCGGGGCCGCTGGTGGTCTCGATGCGCCCCATTCCCCCCGAGAAGGTGGCGCGGGCGGCGGCCGTGACCGCGCGGTTCCCGGCGGTCCACGGGGCGCCGGTCCACGTGGGCGCTCCCGAGGCGCTGGGCATCCGGGACCTGGGCCGCCCCGACTTCGGGGATCCGGTCACGGTCCGGCGCGGGGAGGTGCCGGTCTTCTGGGCGTGCGGTGTCACGCCCCAAGCCGTCGCCATGGCCGTCAAGCCGCCCCTCATGATCGCGCACGCGCCGGGGCACATGTTCGTGACCGACCTCCGGGACGAGTCCCTGGCTGTCATCTAACGCCCGGACGGTGCAGGTCCGATCCGGCGGCCGTCGCATCCCGATGGACATCGGCGGCACATCCACGGGGCGCCTGGATAGGAGCGTGCTCGGCCCTTTTCCCTCGATCGTAGTGGGTCCGTGCCGCTCGCCGGAAGCTGGGTGACGCGGCGCCTGCGCGGGGGCGGCCCCCTGGGGCGCGACGTGGTCGGGGTGGTGGCGGGCCAGGGGGCTGGGGGTCTCAGCGGCTGGTGCTGTCTCGCCCGCGGGCGGAGAAGAAGAGAAAGGGGGAGCCCATGATTCGACGGATGTGGGGGAGGGGAAGGCTTGCGGCCCTGGCGGTGCTCGTCGCCCTGGCGGTCCCGGGCCTTGCCGCCGCGCAGGCCCAGGAGGTCGTCATCGGGGTGCTCTATCCCATGACGGGCCCGGTGGCCCAGATCGGCCTCGACGCGCGCAGTGCGGTGAACGTGGCGCTGGATATCATCAATAGCCGGCACGACCTGAACTTACCGTTGGCGAAGGACGCCGGGCTGCCGAGGCTCGGCGGCGCCAAGGTCCGCGTGGTGGTCGTGGACCACCAGGGGAAGCCGGACATCGGCCAGGCCGAGGCTGAGCGCCTCATCACCCAGGAGAAGGTCCACGCCCTGTTCGGGGCCTACTTCTCCAGCGTGACCAACACCGCCAGCCAGGTGGCGGAGCGGATGGGGATCCCGTTCCTGAACGCGGACTCCTCCTCCCCCGCCCTGACCGAGCGGGGCTTTCAGTGGTTCTTCCGGACGAGCCCGCACGACGGCCACTTCAGCCTGGTCATGTTCGACTTCCTCAAGGACCTGGAGCAGCGCAAGAAGATCAAGTTCAAGAGCGTGGCCATCCTGAACGAGAACACGGCGTTCGGTTCGGATTCGGCCAAGGTGCAGGAGGAGTTCGCCAAGAAGTACGGGTACGAGGTGGTGGCCAAACTTCCCTTCAAAACCGGCTCGCCGAGCCTGGACGCGGAGATCGGCCGCCTCAAGGCGGCGAACCCCGACGTCCTGCTCCCCAGTATCTACACCTCGGACGCGATCCTGTTCACCCGGGCGGCCAAGAACCTTGACTATAATCCCAAGATGATCCTGGCGCAGAACGCCGGGTACACGGACCCGAAGTTCGTGGCCGAGATGGGGAGGGAGGCGGAGGGGGCAATCACCCGTGCGCCCTTCGCGATGGATCTCGCCGCCCGCAAGCCGCTCATTCCGGTGGTGAACGAGATGTTCAAGAGCAAGAGCGGGGGCCGGGATCTCAGTGACGTCCCGGCCCGGGTCTTTACCGGCTTCATGGTGCTGGCCGATGCCATCAACCGGGCGGGGTCCACGGCGCCGGCGGCCATCCAGCAGGCACTCCGCGAGACCAACATGCCGCCCGAGCAGCTCCTCATGCCATGGGCCGGGGTCCGCTTCGATGAGAAGGGCCAGAACGCCGGGGTGCGGGCGATCCTGATGCAGCTGCGGGGGGGGACGTATTACACGGTCTATCCCTTCGAACTCGCCGCCCAGGACGTCCTCTACCCGGTCCCGACGTGGTCCGAGCGGAAGTAGCCTCTCCGGTGGTGCCGCGAGCCGTCGCGGCTCTTCGGCGGCGGGCAGGCCGGCCGGTCTGCCCGCCGCCCCTCCGATGGGCCTCCTGACGATCCCCCCGGCCGACGTGCTGCTCCAGGGGATCATGACCGGGATCCTCATGGGGTTCGTCTATGCGCTGATCGCCGCGGGCCTGAGCCTCATCTTCGGCCTGATGGAGATCGTAAACTTCGCCCACGGCGAGTTCCTGATGCTGGCGATGTACACGGCCTTCTGGATGTATGCCCTCTTTGCCCTGGATCCCCTCGTGAGCGTTCCGATCTGCGCGCTGGCCCTCTTCGGAGTCGGGGTCCTCGTCCACTACGGGATCATCGGCCGGATCCTCGAGGGGCCGATGCTGAGCCAGATCTTCGCCACCTTCGGCCTGGGCATCTTCCTCCGGGCCGCCGCCCAGTTCCTCTGGACGCCTGACTTCCGGCTGGTAGGCCGCGCCTGGGTCGCCGGGCCGGTGCGCGTCCTGGGCATCTCCCTCGGCCTGCCCCTGGTGGTCGCGAGCGGGGCCGCACTCGCCGCCTTCGGCGCCCTCTACTGGTTCATCAGCCGGACGGAGACCGGGGTGGCGCTCGAGGCCACCGCCCAGGATCGGCAGGCCGCGGCCCTGATGGGGATCAACACGGACCGGATGTTCGCGCTGGGCTGGGGGATCGGCGGGGCCTGCGTGGGGGTGGCGGGGGCCTTTCTGACGACCTATTTCTACGTGTTCCCCGAGGTCGGGAACACCTTCGGCCTCCTCGCGTACGTGACAGTGGCCCTCGGCGGGTTCGGGAGCATCCCCGGCGCCCTGCTCGCCGGGGTCATCATTGGGCTCCTCGAGGTGCTGGCCGGCCTCTTCATCGCGCCGGCCTTCAA
>JAHFDC010000159.1 GCA_023249205.1 Candidatus Methylomirabilota bacterium | reverse complement strand
CTGACAGCCGATCTTGGGCGGATCCCCTACGCCGATGCGCTCGCGCTGATGCGGGCCCTGGGGGTTGCCCGGCAGCGGGGCGAGGTCCCCGACCTCCTCCTGACCTGCGAGCATGAGCCGGTCATCACCATCGGGCGGGGCGCCCACTCTGAGCACCTCCTGCTCACGCGGGAGGAGTTGGCCGCCCGGGGGATCGGCCTGGTCGAGGTGGAGCGGGGCGGCGACGTGACGTACCACGGCCCGGGCCAGGTGATGCTCTACCCCATCCTCGACCTCGGCCGCCTGGGGCGCGACTTGCACGCCTTCCTCCGGGCCCTGGAGCGGGTCCTGATCGAGGCCGTAGCCCCCTTCGGGGTCGTGGCGGCGACCCGCCCCGGCCTCACGGGGGTGTGGGTGGGGGAGGCGAAGCTCGCCTCGATCGGGATCCACGTGAGCCGCTGGGTGACCTGGCACGGCGCCGCCCTGAACGTCTCCACGGACCTCGATGCCTTCTCGGCCATTGTCCCCTGCGGCCTGGATGGGGTGCGCATGACCTCGGTGCGCGCGCTCACGGGCTGGACACCGCCCCTCTGGGCTGTGGCGGAGGCCTGTCACGCCCCCTTCGCCCGCCACATGGCCTGCCGCCTCATCCCCACCGCGCCGGAGGCCCTCCGGGACCTCGCCGCCGTCTCCCAGGGTGCCGCCGGATGAGGCGCTGGGCGATCTGGGGGGCCGGCGCGGCCGCGCTGGCCGTCGCCCTGGCCCTCGCCTACCTCCAATTCAGGGGGGCCGACTGGCCCGAACCGCTGCGCGAACTCGGTCGCCTGGCGACGAACCGGGAGGCGTTACGCCGCCTCCTGGAGGAGCAGAAGGGCTTCGCCCCCGTCGTTTTCATCCTGCTCCAGGCTGCCCAGGTGGTCGCGGCTCCCATCCCTGGCGAGCTGACCGGGTTCTTGGGCGGGTACGTCTTCGGGACTCTCCGGGGGTTCATCTACTCGCAGATCGGCCTGACGCTGGGATCCGTCATGGCCTTCGGTCTCGGGCACTGGCTCGGGCAGCCGTTCGTCCGCCGGATGGTGAAGCCGGACGCGTACGAGCGGCTCGCGTTCCTCACCGAGACCCGGGGTATCCTGGTGACCTTCGTGCTATTCCTCATCCCGGGCTTCCCCAAGGATTACCTTTCCTACTTGCTGGGCGTGAGCCCGATGCGCTTCCTCCCGTTCCTCCTCGTCTGCGCGCTCGGGAGGATGCCCGGGACCTACCTGCTCTCGCTCCAGGGGGACCGGGTGGGGGGCCGGGAGTATCTGCAGGGGGTGATTATTCTGACGGCCGCGGCGGTCCTGTGCGTGGTCGCCTATCTCACCCGGGGGCACATCTTCGCCTGGGCGCGGAACCCGGCGGGAGGGTCTTCGGAGCGGGGGCCGTCCGGCAAGGGACCGGCCGGCCAGGGAGGAGAGGATGGACACCGCTAAGTTCCTCCGGCAGATCTCCCTCTTCAAGGAGTGTCGGGACACCGAGGTGACTCGCGTCGCTGCCATCTGCGAGGAGAAGGTGTACCCGCAGGGGGCAGTCATCTTCCGGGAGGGGGAAACGGGGAATGCCCTCTACGCGGTCAGGGAGGGGACGATCCGGATCAGCAAGCTGATCCCGACGGTGGGGGAGGAGGCGATGGCCTTCCTCGAGGAAGGGGGACACTTCGGCGAGATGGCCCTCCTGGATGATTCGCCCCGCTCCGCCACGGCCATCGCCCACAGCGAGTGCCGGCTCCTCGTCATCCGGAAGAGCGCGTTCCTCGACCTGCTCAAGGACGAGTCGCTGGCCTGCCAGCTCCTGCTCGTCTTCTGCAAGACTCTCTCCTACCGCCTGCGGGGGACCACGGACCGGATCGTCACGCTCTTCGCCTTCGCCCGCCAGAACTGGTAGGCCTGGCCGCCCTGCGGATGATGCCCGCGCCCGGCGGTCGGGGCGGATGCGGCTGGATTCCGGGAGGGCAGGGGGCCGGCCCGGCCCGAGGCGAGGTGGAGGTGTGAGGGGGAAGATGCCCGGGGAAGTTCGCGTCGGCCTGGATGTGGGCGGCACCTTCACCGACCTGGTCTGCTGGGACGAGGGGACCGGGCAATTCGCCCTCGGGAAGGTCCCCACCACCCCCGCTGACATCGCGGCCGGCATCCTCGAGGCCCTGGCCAGGACCCTCCCGCCCGGGGCGTCGGTTGCCGAGGTCGCTCACGGGACGACCGTGGCGACGAATGCCCTCCTCGAGCGGAAGGGAGCGCGGGTGGGCCTCCTGACGACCGCTGGATTCCGGGACCTCCTCGAGCTCAGGGACGGGGGCCGGCGGAGGCCGTTCGGGTGGCAGGGGGCCTCCCTGCCGCTCGTCCCGCGAGCGCTGCGCCGGGAGGTGCCCGAGCGCATCAGCGCGTCCGGCGCCATTCTCATCCCGCTGGACGGGGAGGCGGTGGAGCGAGAGGGCCGGGTGCTCCTCGATGCGGGCGTCGAGGCGATCGCCGTGGCCTTCCTCAACGCCCACCGGAATGGCGTCCACGAGGAGGAGGCGGTGGCCCGGCTGCGGCGCGGCAGGCCGAGCCTCCACGCGGTCACCGGCTCGGCCCTCACCGCTGCCACCGGCGAGTTCACGCGGGCCTGCACCGCCATCCTGAGCGCCTACCTGCATCCCCTTCTTGACCGGTACGTCCGAAACCTGGTGGATGGCCTGGAGGGCCGGGCCGCGCGTCCGGGGCTCCGGTTCATCCACTCGGCGGCGGGGAGCGTTCCGCCCGAGGCCGTCGCGGGGCGGCCGCTGCTCACGCTCTTCTCCGGGCCGGCCGCCGGGGTGACAGCGGCCGCTGCGCTGGCCGGCCTCACGGGAGCCCCCGCGCTCGTCTCCTGCGACATGGGCGGGACCTCGTTCGACGTCGCCGTCATCCGGCGCGGAACGCCGGAGTTAGCGGCCGAGCGGGACCTCGAGTTCGGCCTGCGGGTGGCGCTGCCGGCCGTTGAGGTCTCCTCAGCTGCCGCCGGCGGGGGGAGCCTGGCCTGGATTGACGAGGGGGGCCTCCTGGAGGTCGGGCCGGAGAGCGCCGGGGCGATCCCGGGGCCGGCCTGCTTCGGTCGCGGCGGCCGGCGGCCGACGGTGACAGACGCCAACCTCCTGCTCGGGCGCCTTCCGCGGGAGACCCTCACGATGGCGGAGACCCCCCTGGACCGGGCAGCGGCCCACCGGGCTTTCCTCAGCGAGATCTGCCCCACGACGGGCGGGAGCGTTGAGGAAGCGGCGGAGGCGGTCCTCCAGGTGGCCGAGGAGAAGATGGCAGGGTTCGTCAGGCGCACGCTCGCCTTGAAGGGGCTCAGCCCGGCGGAGGTCAGCCTGGTGGCCTTCGGCGGCGCCGGCCCGCTGCACGCTGCCGCCGTGGCCTCCGCCCTCGGCGTCCGCCGGGTCCTGGTCCCCTACCTGGCGGCCGGGTTCTCCGCCCTGGGATGTCTGCTCACCCCCCCGGGGCGGACGGTCCACGTCCCCTGCAGCCTCCCGCTCGCTGGCCTCACCGA
>JAHFDC010000021.1 GCA_023249205.1 Candidatus Methylomirabilota bacterium | reverse complement strand
GGGTCCTCGTCAGGGTGGAAGGCGTGGACGCAGCCCTGAAGACGCTCAGGCTGACGCTCGCGCAGGAGCCGGAGATGGAGGGAGCCGTTCTGGCTCTGGATCCCCGGACCGGCCAGATCAAGGCCATGGTGGGCGGTTACGATTTCATGCGGAGCAAATTCAACCGGACCACCCAGGCCCGTCGCCAGCCCGGCTCGGCCTTCAAGCCCTTCGTCTACGCGGCCGCCTTCGACCTGGGCCTGACCCCCTCCACCATCTTCGAGGACTCCCCGGTCTCCTTCGCCACCACCATTAACGGGGAGTACCAGGAGTGGAGCCCCGAAAACTACGACCAGACCTTCCGCGGCCCGGTGACGCTCCGACAGGGTCTGGAGCACTCGATCAACGTGGTCGCGGTGAAATTGATGGAGACCATCGGAATCGGGGCGGCGACGCAGATGGCCCACCGCCTGGGGATCCAGAGCCCGCTCAGGGCGGAGCTGGGGCTTGCCCTCGGGACCTCGGAGGTGACGTTGCTCGAGATGGTCTCGGCGTACGGGACGCTGGCGGCCGGCGGCGTTCGCACCCCCCCTTCCGCCATCCGGCGCATCCTGGATAACCGCGGCCGCGTCCTGGAGGAGCACTTCCCCGAGGGGCAGTCGGTGCTCCGACCCGCCACCGTCACCATTCTGACGCACGTCCTGGAGGGGGTGGTGGAGCGGGGGACGGGGCGGCGCGCCCGAGCCCTCGGGCGACCGCTGGCGGCCAAGACCGGCACCACCCAGGATGCGGCGGATGCCTGGTTGCTCGGGTACAGCCCCTCCCTCGTGGCGGGCGTCTGGATCGGCTACGACACAGTCCGCTCCCTCGGCGCCCACGAGACGGCGGCCACGCTCGCCCTCCCCCTCTGGATGCAGTTCATGCGGGCAGCCCTCGATGGAAGCCCGCCGGAGGCCTTCCCGGTCCCGGGGTCCCTGGTCCCGATCACCGTGAATTACTACACCGGGCTCCCCACCTACCCTCAGGACCCGGACGCCGTCACCGAGTACTTCATCCGAGGGACCGAACCCCGCCGGGCGGCCACGGCTGGAGCAGCAGCGCCGCTCCCGCCCCCAGCGGCGCCACCTTCGCCGTCCGCCCCGCCGCCGGACACCCGCTGACCCTTCCCCGCACAGGACGGAAACGCGCAGGGGAACGAACGCCCCGTTCCCCATGCGGAGGAGCGGTCTGCTTCGAGCGGGCGCCCGCCGAGGCAGGGGGGCCTGGCGGAGGGCGGCCTAGGTGGCCTGGCCGGTACGGCGGGTGTACGCCAGGAGGGTGTTCTTGAGGAGCATGGCGATCGTCATCGGGCCCACGCCTCCTGGGACCGGGGTGATCTGCCCGGCGCGGGGGAGGACGGAGGCAAAATCCACGTCCCCGACGAGTGCACCGTCCAGCCGGTTGATCCCCACATCAATCACCACGGCCCCCTCGCGCACCATCGGGCCGGTGATCAGACGAGGCCGGCCCGCCGCCGCGACCAGCACGTCGGCCCGGCGGGTATGCGCGGCGATGTCCTTCGTCCGGGTGTGGCAGAGGGTCACCGTGGCGTGCCGGTGCAAGAGCAGCAGGGCGGCTGGCTTCCCCACCAGGTCACTCCGGCCGACCACCACCGCCTCGGCCCCTCGGAGCTCCACCCCGGAGCGGTCCAGGAGTTCCAGGATCCCGGCGGGGGTGCAGGGGACGAAGGTGGGCCGGCCGACGGTCAGGCGCCCCACGTTCTCGGGGTGAAACCCGTCCACGTCTTTGGCCGGGTCCACCCGCTCCAGGATTCGCCGGGCGTCCAGCCCCTCCGGGAGCGGGAGCTGGACCAGGATCGCGTCCACCGCCTCGTCCCGGCTCAGGTCGGCGACGAGGCCCTCCAGGGCGGCCTGGGAGGTCCCGGCGGGGAGCACGTGCCGGAACGAGCGGATCCCCGCCTCCTCGCAGGCCCGCGCCTTGTTCCGCACGTAGAGGTGAGAAGCCGCGTCCTCCCCCACCAGGACCGCCGCCAGGCCCGGCGGGCGGCGGCCGGCCGCCACGGCCTCGGCCACAGCCGCCGCCACCTCGGCCCGGATGGCGGCCCCGATCGCCTTGCCGTCAATCAGGCGGGCGGGCATCCAGGGCTCCTCAGAGTTGCAGACGGGTGATGGCCCGCGCCCGCCCGGTCCCTTCGTCCAGGTCGAGCAGGACGGCCGAGAGCATCCCGGCCCCCCCCGTGGCCACGGTGAAGCGGGTGGGCATCTGGGTGAGGAAGCGGCGGATGGCGACCTCGGGGGCGATGCCGATGACGGAGTGCCGGGGTCCCGTCATTCCCACATCGGTAATGTAGGCGGTCCCGCCCGGGAGGATCTGCTCGTCCGCTGTCTGGACGTGGGTGTGGGTCCCGACGACCGCTGAAACGCGCCCGTCCACGTAATGGGCGAAGGCCTGCTTCTCCGAGGTGGCCTCGGCGTGGAAGTCCACGACGATGAGCGGGGTCGCCTCCCGGAGGGAGGGCAGGTGGCGGTCGGCGGCGCGGAAGGGGCAGTCAATCGTCGGCAGGAACACGCGGCCCTGGAGGTTCAGGACCCCCACCCGCAGCCCGTCCCGCTCCCAGAGAGCGACCCCCACCCCCGGCGCGTCCTCCGGGTAATTCGCGGGGCGCAAGAGGCGGCGCTCGCCGGCGATGAAGGCCTCGACCTCTTTCTTGTCCCAGACATGGTTGCCGGAGGTGAGGAGGTCAATCCCCAGGCCGAACAGCTCCCCCGCCACGGAGGGAGTGACCCCGAAGCCGGCCGCGGCGTTCTCGGCGTTCGCGATGGTGAGCGCGACCCCGTGCTCCCGCTTGAGGGCGGGCAGGTGCTGAGCCACCTGCTCCCGCCCGGGCTTGCCGACGATGTCGCCGATGAAAAGGACCCGCATCTACCGCGCGTACTCGACCGCCCGCGTCTCCCGGATCACGGTGACCTTTACCTGGCCCGGGTACTCGATCTCCTGCTCGATCCGCTTCGCGATCTCCTTCGCCATCTGGGTGGCGTGATCGTCGTTGACCTCCCCGCTCTCCACGATGATGCGGACCTCCCGCCCGGCCTGAATGGCATAGGAGGTGCTCACCCCCTTGAAGGAGTTGGCGATCTCTTCCAGCTTCTCCAGGCGCTTGACATAGGACTCCAGGATCTCCCGCCGGGCCCCCGGCCGGGCCGCCGAGAGCGTGTCCGCCGCCTGAAGGATGATCGCCTCCAGGCACTTGACCTCCTCGTCCCCGTGGTGGGCGGCGATGGCGTTGATCACCTTCCAGTGCTCGTTGTGCTTCCGGGCCACCTCCACCGCGATCTCCGTGTGGGTCCCCTCCCGCTTACTGTCGGCCGTCTTGCCGATGTCGTGGAGGAGGGCGGCCCGCTTCACGTACCGAGGGTCCATCCGGAGCTCAGCGGCGATGAGCCCGGCCAACTGGGTCACCTCCTTGGTATGCTGGAGCTGGTTCTGGGAGTAGGAGGTCCGGTACTTCAGGCGGCCGACGAGCCGGACCAGCTCCTGGTGCATCCCGGTCACCCCGACCTCGAAGAGGGCCTGCTCCCCGGCCTGCCGGATGTCCTCCTCAATCTCCTTCTTGACCTTCTCCACCACCTCCTCGATCCGGGCCGGGTGGATCCGGCCATCGGCGATGAGCCGCTGCAGGGCGATCCGGGCCACCTCGCGCCGGACGGAGTCGAAACCGGAAAGGATCACCGCCTCGGGCGTATCGTCAACGATCACGTCAATCCCGGTGGCTTTTTCGAAGGCCCGGATGTTCCGCCCCTCCCGGCCGATGATCCGGCCCTTCATGTCGTCGCTGGGCAGGTCCACCACCGAGACCGTCGCCTCCGCGACGAAGTCGGTAGAGCATCGGTCAACGGCAACGGCCAGGATCTCCCTAGCTTTGTGGTCGGCCGTCTCCCTCGCCTCCTCCTCGATCCGCTTGGCCAGGGCGGCCGCCTCCAGGCGGGCCTCCTCCTCCAGCGCCTTGAGGAGCACCCGCTTCGCCTCCTCGGTGGTCATCCCGGCCACCCGCTCCAGGGCCCGGCGCTGCTCCTCCACGAGGACCTTGAGGCGCTGCTCGCTCTCGGCCACAGCCGCCGTCTGCTGCTGGAGGGTCTGCTGGCGCGCCTGCATCTCCTTGTCCCGCCGGTCCAGGCCCTCCATCTGCCGATTGACCAACTCCTCCCGCTGGAGCAGGCGCCGCTCGAGCGTCTGGAGTTCGTTCCGCTGGTCGCGCGTCTCCCGCTCCAGCTCCACGCGCGACTGGAGCATCCGGTCCCGGATCTCCAGTTCCGCTTCCCGCCGCTTGCTCTCCGCCTCCTTCTCTGCCTCCTGGGTCATCCGGGCGGCACCGGCCTTCGCCTCGGCGACCCGCTTCCGGCTCACGAGGACCCGCACGCCGTAGCCGGCGGCGACCCCCGCGCCGAGCCCCAGCGCTACCCACACGAGCGCGAGATCTATGCCCACGGGTCCGTCACCTCCTGGCGGGCCGCCAGGTCCCGTGCCCCCGGCGCCCCTCCAATCCCGCCCCCGGACTACCCACCGCCCGGATGAGACGGGCTGATAATCCGCTCCTCCGTCACGACCAGATCCACCGGGATATCGTGCGGCTCGACCGGCAGGCGCTGCACCACCTGGCACTCGAACGCCAGACCGATCCGGCGGGCCTCCGGAAGGAGTGCCGCGAGGCTCCGGTCGTAGTGCCCCGCGCCCCTCCCCAGTCGGTACCCCCGCAGGTCAAAGGCCAGGCCCGGGAGGACAGCCACCTGGATTGATGCCCACTCCACGGTCCCGGTCCGGTCCGGATCGGGCTCGAGGATGCCGAACGCCCCTGGCTTGAGATCGGCCGCCAGGTCCAGGATCGGGGCGGCGCGCAAGGGCCCTCCCCGCCCGTCCAGGCCGGGCAGGAGGGGGACCCGCCCCCCCCTGAGCCACGCCTCGAGGAGCGGCCAGGTGTCCACCTCCTCCGGGAGGCTGGCATAAAAAAGCACCCGCTCCGCCCCCTGCACCTCCGGGAGGACGAAGAGGCGCGCCGCGATCCGGGCACTCCGGGCCCTCCGCTCCGCAAGCGGCAGCGCTCGCCGTGCAGCCCGCATCCGCTGCCGGAGTTCCGCCTTGCTTTGCACGAGACTTCGGGTCGGGGCTCAGGAGGCTCGGAGGGGGGCGCTCGCGTGCAGGACGGGAAGGCAAAGTCCCCCACCATTGTGCCGTGTGTGGGCTTTCACTTGAACCCGGCTCCCTACGGGGGCGCCCCGCCGGCGCTTCAGGCTTCCCGCTCCCGAAGGGCGGGCCTGCACACCGCGCCGGAAAAAGGGCTCCCAGGCTTCGAGTGTTGGCTCAAGGAATACTGCCCCATCACGAACACGGTAGGGGATGGGCGACTCTCCCGTACCACTGCGCAAGCGCCTTTTCTCTCCAGCCCCGGTGCCCGGACCTCGCTCCGGCCGCGCCCTCAGGCGCGGGCGGAGATCACCTGATCCAAAGACCGGGTCAGCTCTGCGATCTTGGCCAGCGCGCTGGCCGTCTCCCGCTCCCGGGCCTCCCCCAGCTTGAACAGTTCGTCGGCGATATTCAGGGAGGCCAGCACGGCCATCCGGAGCGATGGGATCGCCGGGCCCCCCTTGGCCACCTCATAGAGTTTCGTGTCCACGTACTGGGCCACCCGCCGGATATAGGCCGGGTCTTCCGTGGCCCGCAGCGTGTACCGCTCGCCGAAGATCTCCACCTGAGAGACGTGCTCCCCCGCCAGCATCACCGCCGCTCCCTCATGGCCGCCTCGGCCCTGGCGACCTCCTCCAGGAGGGCTTCCACGCGCCCGCGGACTTCCTCCCGGTCCGCCTCGAGCCGCTGCAAGGACGTCTTGATCTGCTCCTTCTCCTGCTGCTCCCGTCGGACCGCGTCGGTCAGCGAATCCATCCGGCCTTCCAGCTCCTTGATCCGGGCCTCCAGGGCCACCTTCTGGGCCCGGGTCTCCTGGAGGATCGCCACCGCCTCTTTGACCTTCCCCTCCAGCTCCTGCAATCGGTCCATGAGCATCGCCACCCCCGCGGCCCGCGTCCCTAGCGGATCTTGGCCGGCAACTCGGTCCGGAGCCGCGCCAGGACAGTTGCGTGGACCGCGTTCACTTCCGCATCCGTGAGGGTCCGGTCAGCAGCCCGGTACGCCACAGAGAACGCCAGGCTCCTGTGACCGGCCGGGACCTTCTCCCCCTCGTAGAGATCGAAGAGCGTGACCCCTTCCACCCAGGCCCCGCCGGACTTCTCGATGACCTCTCGAACCCGGGAGGCCGGGAGGTCCGCCTGGACCAGGACCGCCACGTCCCGCGTCACCGCCGGGAACCGGGGCGGGGGGCGGTAGGCGGCCACCGGAGCCGCATGGGCGAAGAGCCGGCCCAGGCCCACCTCGAAGGCCACCGGCCTCCCCGCGAGGCTCATCCGGGCCCGGACATCCGGGTGCACCTCCCCCGCGATGCCGACCTCCTCCCCGCCCGCCAGGACGACCGCCCGACGTCCGGGGTGCAGATAGGGGGCGTCGCCTTCCCCGCCGAACGCCAGGCCGATCCCGAGGACCCGCCCCAGCGCCTCCAGCGTGCCCTTTCCGTCGAAGAAGTCGGCCCCGTCCTGCTCCCCGCTCCAGTGGGCCTGCCCTGGCGCGCCCATCGCCACGCCCGCCAGGTGCCGCTCCTCCCGCGGGAGCCGCTCCCCGGGCACCGGGCGGTAGACGTAGGCCAACTCGAAGAGCCAGGCCGACCGGACCCCGCGGCGCTCATTGGTGGAGAGATCCTCGAGGAGGGCAGGCAGGAGGTGCGTGCGGAGCAGCATTTCCCCGCCCCCCAGCGGATTCCGGATCCTCACCGCGTCCCGGAGCGGGTGACCGGGCGGCAGCGCGACCGTATCAAACACCTCTTCCCGTGTAAAGGACAAATTGATGACCTCCTGGTACCCGGCGGCAACCAGGAGGCGGCGGACGATGGCCTCGAGCCGCGTCTCGCGCAGGCGGGTCGGGAGCCCCGCCCGGCCGGCGGGGAGGGAGACCGGGATCTTCTCGAACCCCTGGACCCGGGCGACCTCCTCGATCACGTCAATCTCCCGGGTCACGTCGGCCCGCCAGGAGGGGACGGTGAGGGCGAGACTCCTGTCGCGCCCGCGCCGGACGGCAAAGCCGAGCCCGCGGAGGATGCTCATCGCTGCGGCCGCCTCCACCGGCATCCCCAGGACCGCCGCTGCCCGCGGCAGCCGGAGGGTCAGCCGTCGCGGGGCGAAGGGAACCGGCCTGACGTCCAAGAGACCGGGGGTGACGGTCCCCCCCGCCGTCTCCTGGATGAGGCGGGATGCCCGGTCGGCAGCGGCGGCCGGGCCCTCGGGGTCCACCCCCCGCTCAAACCGGTAGGAGGCCTCGGTGGCAAGGCCCAGGGCCTTGGCCGTCCGGCGAACGCTCAGGGGCTCGAAGGTGGCGCTCTCCAGGAGGAGGTCCGTGCTTTCCGGGCGGACCTCGGTGGCGGCCCCTCCCATCACCCCGGCCACCGCCACAGATTGCGCGGCGTCTGCGATCACCAGCATCCCGGGGGTGAGGGCGCGCCTCACCCCGTCCAGCGTGACGAGCCCCTCCCCGGACCGCGCCCGGCGGACCACGATCCGGCGCTCCCTCAGGAGGGTGAGGTCGAAGGCGTGGAGCGGCTGCCCCACCTCCAGCATCACGTAGTTAGTGGCATCCACGACGTTGTTGATCGGGCGGACCCCGCAGATCTCCAGCCGGCGGCGGAGCCAGAATGGGGACGGGCCGATCCGCACGCCCCGGATCACCCGGGCGACGTACCGCGGGCAGAGGTCGGGGTCGGCGATCTCCACCCCGGCCACGCTCCCTGTCGCCTCCCCCTCCTCCCGGGGGATGCGGCGGGCGACCCTCAGGCGCCCGCCCGTGAGGGCCGCGACCTCCCGGGCCACCCCGAGGTGGGACAGGCAGTCCCCGCGGTTCGGCGTGACGGCGATCTCCAGGACATGGTCCGCCAGGGGGAGAACTTCCTGGAGCGGGCGCCCCAACGGGAGCGGCCCCGGCAGGATCAGGATCCCCTCGGCATCCTCTCCGAGGCCGAGTTCCCGCTCGGAGCAGAGCATCCCCTGGGAGATCTGCCCGGCAATTGCCGCCTCCTCGATCCGCCGGCCCCCCGCGACAATGGCCCCGGGAAGGGCCACGGGGACCCAGTTTCCCTCCCTGACGTTGGTCGCGCCGC
>JAHFDC010000158.1 GCA_023249205.1 Candidatus Methylomirabilota bacterium | reverse complement strand
GGCGGTGGACCTCCGGTTCGGGGATCGGGTCGTGCTGCGCGTCGGGACCTAGAAGGGAGGGGAGCCGGTGGGACGCGAGAGCAGCCTCATCGTGGGGCTCGACATCGGGACCACGAAGATCTGCGCCATCGTGGCCGAGAGCAACGGGGAGGGGGGGCTGGACATCATCGGCACGGGCACGGCCCCGTCCCGGGGCCTCCGGAAGGGGGTCGTGGTCAACATCGAGACGACCGTGGACTCCATTAAGCGGGCCCTGGAGGAGGCGGAGCTCATGGCCGGGGTGGATGTCCATTCCGTTTTCGTGGGGATCGCCGGGGGCCACATCAAGGGGATCAACAGCCGGGGGGTCATCGCGGTCTCGGGGAAGCACCGGGAGGTGACCCCGCAGGACGTGGAACGGGTCATTGACGCCGCCAAGGCGGTGGCCCTCCCCGTGGACCGGGAGGTGATCCACGTCCTGCCCCAGGAGTTCATCATTGACGACCAGGAGGGGATCAAGGAGCCGGTGGGGATGAGCGGGGTCCGGCTGGAGGCCGAGGTCCACATCGTGACCGGGGCCGTCACCTCGGCCCACAACATCATCAAGTGCTGCAACCGGGCTGGGCTGGAGGTCCAGGACATCGTCCTGCAGCAACTGGCCTCCAGCCTCTCCACCCTCACCCATGACGAGCGTGAACTGGGCGTGATCCTGGTGGATCTCGGCGGCGGGACCTCCGATATCGCCGTCTTCGTGGAGGGGAGCATCTGGCACACGGGGGTCCTGGCCATCGGGGGGGACCAGATCACCAATGACATCGCCATCGGGCTTCGGACCCCCATCCATGAGGCGGAGGAGATCAAGAAGAAGCATGGGTGCGCCCTGGCGTCGCTGGTCCCGGGCGACCAGACGCTCGAGGTCCCGAGCGTGGGTGGCCGCCGGCCGCGCCTCCTCTCCCGCCAGACCCTCTGCGAGGTCATCCAGCCCCGGGTGGAGGAGATCTTCTCCCTCGTGGACCGCGAGGTCCGGCGCGCGGGGTACCGGGAACACTGCGCGGCGGGGATGGTGGTGACCGGCGGTGCCTCCATCATGGAGGGGGTGCCGGAGCTGGGGGAGCAATTGCTCGACCTGCCCGTGCGCCGCGGCATCCCGGCCGGGGTGGCGGGGATGACCGACGTGGTGGCTTCCCCCATCTACGCCACCGGCGTTGGCCTCGCCCTCTACGGCGCACAGAACCGCCACCAGCGGAAGTTCCGGCGGGTCTCCGAGCACGCCATGTTCGGCCGGGTGGTGGAGCGGATGAAAGAGTGGTTCGGGGAATTCATGTAGTGCCGGGCCAACTGACGTCGCCTCACGTCGTTCTCCGTCGTCGGCGGTCCTCGACGTACCAAAGGCGTACGCCTCCGGCCGCCGCCTCCCTCGGGCCTCGTGATGCTCGTCATTTGGCCCGGCACCGTGGTCAGGGCGTGAGCATTGGGGAGGGTTCGTGAGAGTCGCTCTAGGGTCGGGCCGCGCGTCCCGGTGACGCCAGCCAAAGGGAGGATCGAGGATGCCGTTCCATCTTGAGGAGGAACCCGAGCGGATGGCCCGGATCAAGGTCATCGGGATGGGGGGGGGCGGGAGCAACGCCGTGAGCCGGATGGCCTCCTCCAGCATGGGCGGCGTGGAGTTCATCGTGATCAACACCGACGCCCAGGCCCTGAAGGCCTCTCCGGTGCCGGCGAAACTCCAGATCGGCGAGAAGCTGACCCGCGGTCTCGGGGCTGGCGCCAACCCGGAGGTGGGGCGGCGCGCGGCCATCGAGGACACGGACAGGATCCTCAGCCTCCTCGAGGGGGCCGACATGGTTTTCCTCACGGCCGGGCTCGGGGGCGGGACCGGGACCGGCGCGGCCCCCATCGTGGCCAATCTCTCCAAGGAACTGGGCGTCCTGACGGTGGGGGTCGTCACCAAGCCGTTCCAGTTCGAGGGGAAGGTGCGGGCGGCGCAGGCGGAGCGGGGACTGCACGAGCTGAAGGAGAGGGTGGACACCCTCATCACCATCCCCAACCAGCGCCTGCTGAACGTGGCAGAGCGGCGCACCACCTTCCTGGAGGCCTTCCGCCTGGCGGACGACGTCCTGCGCCAGGCGGTGCAGGGGATCTCGGACCTCATCCTCGTCCCGGGGCTGATCAACCTGGACTTCGCCGACGTGCGGACCATCATGGCGGAGCGGGGGGTCGCCATGATGGGGACCGGGATTGCCACCGGAGAGAACTGCGCCGTCGAGGCGGCCGGAAAAGCGATCAGCAGCCCCCTCCTGGAGAACCTCTCGATCGAGGGGGCCCGGGGGATCCTCATCAACATCACGGGCGGGCCGGACCTTTCCCTCTACGAGGTGAACGAGGCATCGAGTTCCATCTGCCAGTCGGCCCATCCCGACGCGAACATCATCTTCGGGGCCGTGATTGACGAGAACCTCTCGCGGGAGGTTCGGGTGACGGTCATCGCCACCGGATTCGACGGGACCGGCAAGCGGGAGGCGGAGCAGGTGAAAGCGGTGGACCTGAAGGCCTTCGCGGCACAGGCGGCGGAGCGGGCCCCGTCCCTGCGGAAGCGGTCGGGCCGCCAGGCCGAGGTGGCGCAGCTCTCCCTGGGGCCGCTGGCCGAGAACGAGCTGGACATCCCGACGTTCCTCCGGCGGCAGGCGGATTAGCGAGAAATGAGCGCCACGCTCCTGCTCATCTGGCTCTTGCACCGGCGACGATCCATGCCCGCCGGGCCGCGCAGCCGGTCCTGGCCGCATGGGCGGCGCCTCACGATTCTTGGTCTTGGCGTCATCGTCCTCCTCGCGCTCCTCATCGGGCTCGGGTGCGCGGTGGATGCAACTCTTCCGGCAACCCTCGGGAACGGGGGTCTCGGCAAGGCTCCCCCCGCGGCCGAGCGAACCGTTCCTCTCCGGTCGGCGTGACGGCGCCGCGCGAGTGACCCTGGCAGCGCCGCCCCTTCCGGGCCAGCGCGACCGGCGACCCCGCGGGGCGAAGCGCGGTGCCGCACCCCCAGGCGACAGAAAGGGCGCAGAGGAGGACCGAATGCGGAGCGTGGCCAAAGTCGCGAGCCTGATCGCACTGATCGTCCTGGTCCTGGCCGCGTTTGCCCTGCAGCTCTCCGAGTTCTAGCGCCGGGCCAACTGACGTCGCCTCACGTCGTTCTCCGACCACCCTTCGGGTGGTGCCCGCGGCGGTCCTCGACGTACAAGAAGCGTACGCCTCCGGCCGCCTCCTCCCTCGGGCCTCGTGATGCTCGTCATTTGGCCCGACACCCCAGCGGTCGCATGAGCACTATCACAATTCGTTGCAGGCAAACTAATACAAACGAGATAACTTGTGTGACAACAGGTCCGGGTGGCGCCGGATGCCGCCCGACGGCCCCCGTAGCGGAGGGGGGTCCCAGCGGCTCTTGGCCGATGGGGGGAACCACGGGAGGGTTCCCCACGGGGGCCGGGGGCCGGGGCGGCGCCGGCGACAGGACCCGGACGTTGTCACTGTGATTCTGTCGTTTGTATTAGCTCTGGCTTCGA
>JAHFDC010000157.1 GCA_023249205.1 Candidatus Methylomirabilota bacterium | reverse complement strand
CGCCTCCAGCCGGTCCGCCCATTCATCGCGCCTCAGTCCATCCTGGAGGCGCTCCGTGACCAGGTCGTAGGCCTTGGCAAACTCCCCGTCCCGGACGGCCGCGAGGTAGGTCCGAACCACGGTCTCCGGCGGGGCGGGCTTCTCCGCCGCCGCGGGGCTCGCCGCGGCCAGCACCGCGACCAGCGGTGCGCACAGCCAGCACAACACGTCTTACACATCCTCCCGCGAGGAGGAGCGCCGGGTGACCCCAGGCCCCCGGCGCCTATTCTCGCACAAGGGACTGCCGGAGAAAAGCGTTGGGGGGCCCGGCTCCCGCCACGCCCCCCACGCACGGGGCCCCCCCATCTCCGGCCTACCGTCCGACTAGCACTCGGCGAAGCCGCAGCCGTAGCACTTCAGGCACCCCTCCTCGTAGGCGAGGGTCGCCTCGCCGCACTCGGGGCAGGGGTCCCCCACCTTGATGGGGGGGCCGGTCCGCTCGGGCAGCGTGAGCTGGGCCGCACCCTGCTCTTCCGCCTCGATTATTCCCACGTGCTCGGCCAGGACCTTGGCGATGGCATCCGGCAGCGAGCGGACCCGCTCCTTCCCGAAGCCCAGGTGGCGGCTCCCGCCGATGCCCCCAAGTTGCTCCACGATTTGCTTCACCCGCTCCGTGGCCGGGACCGGGGAGGCCAGGCGAAGGCCGAGCGAGATGAGGCGGCCGATCGCCTCCGAGACGGCAGCCGTCTCGCTCCCCACCTTCCCCACGTTGGCAAACACCTCGAGCGGCTCCCCCTGAGGGTTGTGGTTCACGGTGATGTACGCCGTTCCGAGCGGCGTCTCGGTCCGGTACGTCACTCCCTGCACCACCCGCGGCCGGGGCTGGACCGGGACCGGCGGGGCGGCCACAGCCGCCGGCGCCTCGCGCTCTCGTTCCTTCTCTTTCTCCTTTTCCTTGGCCCCCGTCCCCACGTGGAGGACCTGGGTCCCCTTGCAGCCGTCCCGGAAGACCGTGATGCCGACGCAGCCCGTCTCGTACGCCAGGAGGTAGGCCTTCCGGACGTCCTCGGGGGTGGCGCTATTGGGCAGGTTAATGGTCTTGCTGACCCCGTTGTCCGTGTGTCGCTGATAGACCGCCTGGTGCCGCACGTGCCACTCGGGCGCCACCTCGTGGGCGGTGATGAAGACCCGCCGCACGTCCTCCGGCACCTCGGCGAGCCCATGCAGCGTCCCCCGCTCCGCAACCTTCTGCATCAAGACATCACTCTCGAAGCCCCGCGCCTTGGCGACCGCCTCGAAGTGCTTGTTGACGAAGGAGAGGCGCCGCTCCCCCACCCGGTGCTCGAACGCCACCGCGAAGAGGGGCTCGATCCCTGAGGAGCAGTCGGCGATGATGGAGATCGTCCCGGTCGGGGCGATGGTGGTCACCGTCGAGTTCCGGAGCATCCCCTTCTCCCGGTAGATGCTCTGCGGCCAGGTGGGGAAGGGTCCCCGCTCCGCCGCCAGCCGCCGCGATTCCTCGTGCCCCTTCGCCTGGATGAAGGCCATCACCCGGTCGCCTAACTCCAGGGCGGCCTCGCTGTCGTATGGGATCCCCAGGCAGCAGAGCATGTCCGCCCACCCCATGACCCCCAGGCCGATCCGCCGGTTCTTCTTGACCGCCTCGTTGATCTCCGGAAGCGGGTAGGGATTCACCTCGATCACGTCATCCAGGAAGCGGACCGAGAGGCGGACGGCCCGCTCCATCCCGGCCCAGTCAATTCCCTCCGCGGTGTCGCCCGGCTTGACGAACTTGGCGAGGTTGAGCGAACCGAGGTTACACGCTTCGTTCGGATAGAGAGGTTGTTCGCCGCACTGGTGGGCGACGATGCCGTTGGCGATGACCGTGTGGCTGTTGGGCTCGGTGAGGTCATAGACTTTCTGGACGCCGGCCGGCTCGATCGCGACGACGACGTCCGTGAGCTTCTGCCGATAAAAGCGCCGGTACCGCACCGATTCTAGCCGCTGCTGCCTCGCGTTGAGGAAGCCGACCTCGCGGCGGAACAGGTCACGCGACTCGCCGAAGATGCCGAGCTCGAAGAGCACGCCATCGGACGTGTACGAGCGCGCCGCGCCCCCGCACGTCCGGTACGGGAAGACGCCCGTTCGGGGCGGGCGGGAGCGCTCCATGATCTGGCTCTTGATCCCGAGTTGGAGCAGGAGAAGTTGGACACCCCGAAGCAACTCCCGACTCTTGGAGGTCAGCGCGATCCACGCGCTGTTGCTCTGGGGGTTGTCCCGCACCGTGCCGTCGGCCGAGAACAGGCCTTGAAGGAACCCGACGACGGCCTCCCGGGGGGCCCGGAAGAGCGTTTCGGGCACGACCTTCGCCGCCGCCTGCACCGGGCGCGCGCCCAGCCGCTCGAAGAACTCCACGAAGAACTTGCCGTGGTAGGAAAGGTGGTCCACTCCGTTCGCGCGGCGGACCACTCGTACCGGACGGCCGTACCACCTGTCGAGGGTCCCTTTCATGTCTTCCAGGAGGTTGCGGTTCCCGGCGCCAAAGGTGAAGCCGATCCGGCAGTTCTTGTCCCCTGAGCGGAGCCAACCATCCCCCACGAGGAAACCAAGGACCAGCCCCAGGTCCCGGCTCCACTCCGTCGGGAGGGCGTGACGGTAGAGTCGTCCGTTGCGCCCTCGGACCTCATTCGCGACCTCGAAGGGCAACCGCAGGTCGCTGCCGAAGGCGCCGTGGCTGCTCTGGACGAAGAGGCGGTCGGCCCCGACGCGAAGCTCTCCGGCTGGTACCCAGCCTCGGTCGGTCATCACCCAATGATCCGGCGTGCAGACCAGCTCCCATCCTGATTTCGCCCGCACACGGACCGTGTCGCGCTCGCCCGAGCAGAAAGCCCGGCTGATCGGCAGGCACGCGCGGTCGTAGGATGAGACCGGGACGTTGTGCGTCCCCTCGAAGAGCAGGAACCGGGACGGCATCAGGCGCGGATCCACCTGGACGGCGATCCCGCCCTGGGCAAATGCGGCCGCAAGCTCTGCCATGCGCACGAGTCCACGATCGGTTGCGATCAGCGTCTCGCCGGCGATGCATGGGTTCGTCGCCTCGACCTTGTCGAGCGTCGGCGTCGGATTCGCCGCTCCTGCGTTGCACCGGTCCACGAAGAAAAGGCCCGGGTCCCCCGTCTTCCACGCGGCCTGCACGATCCGGTCAAAGACCTCCCGGGCCCGCAGACGCCCCGTCAGGGCGCCGGTGTGGGGCTCGACTAGGTCGTACTCCCCGTCTGCCCGAAGCGCCTCCATGAACCGGTCGGTGGCGGCCACCGAGATGTTGAAGTTGGTGATCCCGCCATCCAGCTTGCAATCAATGAACTCCAGGATGTCCGGATGGTCCACCCGCAGGATCCCCATGTTCGCGCCGCGCCGCGTCCCCCCCTGTTTCACCGCCTCGGTGGCGCCATTGAAGACCCGCAGGAAGGAGATGGGCCCGCTCGCCTTGCCGCCCGTCGAGCGGACCACGGCGTCCTTCGGCCGCAGCCGGGAGAAGGCGAAGCCCGTGCCCCCTCCCGACTTGTGGATGATGGCACTATTCTTGACCGACTCGAAGATCTC
>JAHFDC010000156.1 GCA_023249205.1 Candidatus Methylomirabilota bacterium | reverse complement strand
GCATCCGGGCGAGGGCGGCCCCGGCCGCGGCGGCGGGCTCGCTCGCCTTCTCGAGGGCATCCACAGCGCGGGCAGCCAGGACCACCCGGATGATGGCCTCCCCGTCTCCCGTCGCAGAGGCGGCCCCCCGGGCATCGGCGTAGGTCCCGCAGCCGATGAGGGGCGAGTCCCCCACCCGCCCCGCACGCTTCCCCGCGATGCCGCCGGTGGAGGTGGCCGCGGCGAGGCACCCGGCCGCATCCAGGGCAACCGCGCCGACAGTCCCGCCGGCCCTCTCGGCCCGACCCCGCTCCCACTGCTGGCGTCGGGCGGGCGTGATCAACTCCCCCGGGCGGCAGCGAGGCACGCCGCGCGCGGCCGCGAGCCGCTCCGCCCCTTCCCCGACCAGTAGCACGTGCCGCCCCTCCTCCAGGACTGCCCGGGCGAGAAGGACAGGATTCCGCACCGACCGGACAGCCGCCACTCCGCCCGCCCGCAGCGTGCTCCCGTCCATGACGGCCGCATCCATCTCCACGTCCCCGTCCTCGGTCAGGACCGACCCGCACCCGGCGTTGAAGCGGGGGTCCTCTTCCAGGGCCTGGACCGCGGCCACGACAACCTCCAGGGCCGGGCCGCCCGCATCCAGGAGCCGCCAGGCGGCAGATGCCGCCGCCTCAAGACCCTCCAGAGCGCCTTTCCCCCCATCCTCCGGCACCCGCCCCGCACCCCCGTGGACAAGCAGAACCGGCCTCACCCTGCCTGCCCCTCCCCGGAACTGCGTCCTTGCTCCCCTTCGCCGGCACGCTCGACCACCTGCAATGGGATCAGGACGATCCTCCCCCGGCTCACCTCGATTCTCAGGAGGTCCCCAGTGCCTAACCGCAAGTGTTTCCTGATCTTGGCTGGGATGGTGATCTGGCCCCGTCCCTTGAGAATGACTCTGGACATAGCCCCTCCTCGATGATTTTCGATTTATCATATCTTCTGAAAGTCAGCAATTTTATTTCTTCCGGGGAAGGTTTTTGGTCTTGTCACCCCCCAGGCCACTGGCTATCCTAATCCTCACTGAACTGGCGGTAAGCCGCGGCTCCTCGCAGATCCACTACCTGCGGAAGCACCCTCCAACCCGGCGCTTCCTGGAACCAATGTACCAGCGGAACCCTGACTCCACGCTCTCGCAGAGCAGCCCGCGCTCCCTGTCCCCCAGAGGGAAGGACGGCTTCTTCGCGCGGGTCTATGCTCTCGTCAGGCGGATCCCGCGGGGGAAGGTGCTCACCTATGGCCAGGTGGCGGCGCTCCTGGGTGAGGCCAGGTGGGCCAGAACGGTGGGCTGGGCCCTCCGTGCCTGCGCGTCCAGGAGCGTTCCGTGCCACCGGGTCCTGGGCGGCCGCGGTCGCTGCTCGCCCGGCTACGGCAGCGGCCACCCCGAGCGGCAGCGCGCCCGCCTGGAGGCGGAGGGGGTGCGGTTTCGCCTAGGCGGGACGGTGGACCTCGCCGCGTACGGGTGGCTCGGGCCACCGCGAGCCGCCCGGCGGTCGCGGATGCATGGGAGTGCCTGAGGGATGGCCGTCGAGGTCTATCTGAGCGAGAACGCCTTCATCGGCCTCCTGGTCTCCACCATCGAGGTGTACCGCCGGGAGTGCTTCGGCATCCTCCTGGGCCACAGCACGCCCGACCGGGTCTTCGTGGACTTCGCCGTCCCCTACCAGACGGCCAACCGGAAGTTCCGCGAGGTCCACATTGACTGGAAACGGAGCGAGCGGGTGGAGGAGGCGGTCCGGGAGACCTCCCGCTGGGCACTGGTGGGGGACTACCACTCCCACGCCATGTACGGGCCGCTCCGGGCCACCACCCAGCTCTCGGCGGAGGACCAGGAGTACTTCACGGACGGGACGGTAGGGATCGTGGTGGCCCTCAACGACATCAGCCGGCCCAAGCGGTGGGCCTACCGGCCGGACGGCGTCATCTCCGGCGCCATCAACGGCTACAGCATCCGGCTCGCGGCCTACGCGAAGCGGAACGGCCAGATTGACAAGGCCCCGATCATCTGCCCGTACGCCGTCGGCTTCATGGGGAAGCGGCGGGCCTTGCCCCGGGCCGGATGACCGTTCCTTCGCGCCGCGCTCTCCGGGCGACGCTCGAGGCCCTCACCCTCAAGTACGACGCGGCCTACCTCCGGACCTCGGCCCTCATGTTCCCCCGGCGGTACGGGGAGCCGGCGGACCGAGAAGTCGTCGGGTTGCTCGCGGCCTCCCTGGCCTACGGGCGTGTGGACCTCTTCGCCCCGGCCGTGGAGCGCGTGCTGGCGGTCCTGGGGGAGCACCCGGCGGAGGCGGTGCGCCGCTTCCGCCCCGCACGGGACGGGAGACGGCTCGCCGGCTTCCGGTACCGCCTGAACCGTCCGGCCGACATCAGCGCGACACTCTGGACCCTCCGGCAGATCCTGGAGGCATACGGGTCTCTCAAGGCCTGTTTTCTCGCCGGGTACGACAGGCGGGACGAGGACATCCGGCCGGCGCTCACGGCCTTCGTGGACCGGATCTACGAGGCGGATCTCACCGCCGTTTTCCCCTCCGGAATCCCCTCGCGGGGCTTCAAGCATCTCTTCCCCAGCCCGCGGACCGGTAGCGCCTGCAAGCGCCTGAACCTCTTCCTCCGCTGGATGGTCCGACCCGACGACGGCCTCGATCTCGGACTGTGGCCGGAGGTCTCGCCGGCGAAACTCATCATCCCCCTCGACACCCACGTGGCGCGGGTGGGGCGAGCGCTCGGCCTCACACGCCTCAAGACCCCCGGCTGGCGGATGGCCAAGGCCATCACGGAGGCCCTGAAGGCCTTCGCCCCGGATGATCCGGTCCGATTTGACTATGCCCTCTGCCGGTCCGGCATCCTCGAGGGGGCGGGGAAACACCCCCGGGCGCGCTTCCGGCAGGGGGCTGCGGGTCCCGCGTGAGGCGCCGCCGCCTTCTCCTCGGGGCGCACATGTCCATCGCGGGAGGCCTGGCGGAGGCCTTCGCGCGCGGCCGGGCGGCCGGCTGCGACACGATCCAGATCTTCACGAAGAACAACAGCCAGTGGCGGGCCAGGCCGCTTGGTGAACGGGAGGTGGAGGCATTCCGGGCCGCGGCGCATCAGAGCAGCGTCTCCCCGGTCCTGGCTCATACCAGCTATCTCATCAATGTCGCCTCCCCCGAGCGGACGCTCTTCCGGAAATCGGTGGAGGCCCTCTGTCTCGAGGCGGAGCGCGCGGAGAGTCTCGGGATCCCCTCCCTGGTCCTGCACCCCGGCGCCCATCTCGGCCGCGGGATCGAGGAGGGGCTGAAACGGGTGGCCGAGGCGCTGGACATCCTCCACGCGCGCCTGCCGGACGCCGGGGTGCGGATCCTCCTGGAGGGAACGGCGGGGCAGGGGACGGCCCTGGGGGTCCGCTTCGAGGAACTGGCTGCGATCTTCGCCCTCGTGGCGCACCCGGAGCGGCTCGCCGTCTGTCTCGACACCTGCCACCTCTTCGCGGCCGGCTATGAAATCCGGACAGCGAGGGGATATCGGGAGACGCTCCGGGCCTTCGAGGCCACGGTGGGGCTTCACCGCCTCAAGGCGATCCACCTCAACGACTCCA
>JAHFDC010000155.1 GCA_023249205.1 Candidatus Methylomirabilota bacterium | reverse complement strand
CGGCCTCCCGCGGCCGCTCCCGCGGACGCCAGGTCGGATCTCGCGGCAGCTCCTTCACGAAGAGCGATTGCTCCGGCCACTCCACCGGGATCTTGAACCCCAGCAGCGCCTCGATGGCCTCCAGCCCCAGGACGAACTCCTCGTCCGCCAGGCTGATGGCCTTCCCCTCGGCGCCGGCGCGGGCGGTCCGGCCGACCCGGTGGACGTAGTCCTCGGAGTCCTGGGGGATGTCGTAGTTGACCACGTGGGTCACCCCCTCGATATGGAGCCCGCGAGAAGCGACATCGGTGGCCACCAGAATGGGGATCTCCCCGTTCTTGAACGCCTCCAGGACCCGCAGCCGCTTCTTCTGGTCAATGTCCCCGGTCAGCTCCTCGGCCGGGTAGCCGTGCCGGGTCAGCCGCTCAGTCAGGCGCTCCGCCTCCCGCTTGGTGTTGACGAACATCAGGATCCGCTCCCCCTTCTCCCGCATCAGGAGGCCGAGGAGGAGGGAGAACTTCTCCCGCCGCTCCACGTGGTAGAGGACCTGGGTGATCGCCTCCGGGGTGATCTGCTCGGGCGAGATCGCCACCCGGACCGGGTTGTTCATGTGCTCGTAGCCCAGTTCCAGCACCTTGTGGGGGAGGGTGGCGGAGAAGAGGAAGGACTGGCGCTGGTGGTAGGGCGGGAGGCGGCGCAGCAGGTAGCGGAGGTCCTTGATGAACCCCATGTCGAACATCCGGTCCGCCTCGTCAATGACCAGGACCTGAATGGACTTCAGGTCGTAGGCCCCCTGGCGGAAGTAGTCAATGAGGCGGCCGGGCGTCCCCACCAGGATGTCCAGGTCCCCCTGGACGGCCTCCCGCTGCTTGGCGTAGTCCACGCCCCCGTACACCACCACTGTCCCGAATCCGCAGAACTGGCCCAGGAGCTGGGCGTCCCGCTCGATCTGGACGGCGAGTTCGCGGGTGGGGGCGACGATGAGGGCCCGGGGCGAGCCCCGCCGGGGCTCCTTGCGGGGCTTCTCGAGGAGGCGGGTGAAGACGACGATGAGGTAGGCCGCGGTCTTGCCGGTGCCGGTCTGGGCCTGCCCGGCGACATCCTTGCCGTGGAGAGCGATCGGGAGGGTCTTCTCCTGAATGGGGGTGCAGGTGGTAAAGCCGGCTGCCTCGATGCCGCGCATCACCGGCTCGCGCAGGGTCAGTTCCGTAAACTTCATAGACCCCCTGTACGCAGGATCACACTGCCTCACACCAGCCGGCCGTCCTGTCCCCCGCGGCCAGGACTCGGGCCCCCCTGACGCGCCTGCGGGCCGGCCATGGTCCGACCGGCCCGCGATGAGCACGATGGGGCGGGGGACATCCCCCCGATTCCAAAACTCCGCGTCATTCTACCCTACGAAGAGGGCGGCGGCAAGGCGGACTCGAGGGGCCCCGCCGCGCTGACGCTTCCCCCTTGGATCCGGGCCTTCCCGCTCGGGCGGCCTGCTACAATAGGCGGGCTGGGGGTGGGCCGCGCCGCGTGGCTGCGGGGGAGCGATGGCCAGGCTGATGGGGACGGATTTCAGGCGCGCGATGCCACGGGGCGGGCTCATCGCCCTCGCGGGCCTCCTGAACCGCGTCCTGCTACCCCGGCACACCACCCTTGACGTCCGCCCCGCCGACCTCGCCCTCCTCCGATCCCTCCCGCCCGGCTGTCTCATCGCCCCAAACCACGCCCACTATGCTGACCCCATGGTGACCTTCGAGTTAGCGCAGCGCACGGGCCGCCGGGTCATCTACATGGCGACCCGAGAGGCATTCGACCGCTGGAGAGGATGGACCGGATGGTTCCTTCAGCGCCTGGGGGTCTTCTCGGTCAACCGCGGCGGCGCCAACGTGGAGGCGCAGCGGTTCGCCCGCGAGGTCCTCATCGCCGGCGACTCCGATCTCCTGATGTTCCCCGAAGGCGCGATCTACCTCCTGAACGACAGGGTCATGCCCCTCAAGGCCGGCGTGGCCCGCCTCGCCCTCGAGGCCGCCGACGAACGGATCAGGCAGGGCCGGCCCCGCCGGATGCTCATCGTGCCCGTCGCGATCAAGTACCGCTTCACCGGAGACATCACGGCCACCCTCGAAGCATCCGCCGCGCGCCTCGAGGCAAACCTCGTGGGGCAGCCTCGCTCGGGCCCCCTGTACCCCCGCATCGTGGCCCTCGGGACCGAACTGCTGGCCCGGGCGGAGCGGGCCTACGGGCTGACGCCGGCCCCCGGCGAGGAACTCTTTGACCGCGTCCGCCGGCTTCGGCGGAGCCTCCTGGAGCACCTGGAGCAGAAGCACTTCGGCCGGATCCGGGAGGGCTTCGACTTCGACCGGGCCCGCAAGATCATGATTCGCATCCAGGGGCGCCTGCTCGGGGCCGGCGGCGCAGGGGATTACTACGGCCCGCCCGTGGCCACGCCCGATGACCCGCTGGCGGCGGACCTGGAGGCGGCATCCCTCTGCGCCCGCTCGATTTCCTTTCACGAGGACTACCTCCTCCCGGACTCGACCCCGGAGCGGATGGCCGAGACCCTGATCAAACTGGAGCGGGAGGTCCTGGGCAGGGAGGTGCGCGCTCCGATCGGGAAGCGGCGGGCGGTCATCCGGATCGAGCCGCCGCTCGACGTGGGGGACTTCATGGCCAGGGAGCCCGGGGGAGCGTCCCGCGAGGAGACCATCGAGGCGATTGTCATCCGGCTGCACGAAGTCCTCCAGGCAGCCCTCGACGCCATCGCCCGCGAGAGGCGGGAGAGGGATGCGAGCGCCGCGCGCTAGCCGGAGTGGCCGGGGGGCAATGGATTGGGCGGGAATGAAAGCGGGGTGGCCCTGAGTGGCGCTCTCAGATTCCAAGCTGTCTACGGATCAGGTTGCAGAGAGTCTCTTTTATTTCTGCATGGCGGGGAATGGGGGCACTACGACCGGTCTTTGGGTTGGTGTAGATATCGTGCTTCCTCCCTCTACGCTTGAGGAAGCAACCGGCTGCAGTAACCTCGCGGAGGAACTCGCGCCGCTTCACGCTGAGATGGCGATGGGCCGGGACCGCGCGCGTCGTCGAGCGGCGGGCTGCTCCCTTCGCATCAGCCGGTAGGCGTCGCGGATATTCTCTTCGAGTTCCTTCAAGGTCCTCCCTTGGCTAAAGACGCCGGGGACCTCGCGCAGGCGGCCGACGTACCAGGTATCATCTTGCCAGTACTCAAGGGTGAACTCCAGGACCATCACGCGCCCCTTTCAGAGGCTTGCCCCGCATCTGGGGCATTGTTCTCGGGGACCGGCCTCGCCCCCCTTCCCGCACCGCCAACACGACGAGTCCACGTGATCCAGCGAGTCCCCCGGGGGTTTCTCAATGCGCCTGGAGGTCTTTCGCCGGGATCCGCAACATCGCCAATCTGCGGGCCACCCGTCTTCGGTGCCCTTCCCCTTCGCGAGGCCTGATGAAACCAGCCGAGTGTGATGGAAAGTCTCTTGGGCGTCAAGGCCCTGTCGCGGTTGCTCGGCCTGGCCCGGAGGACGGTTACCACCTGTCCTCGAGACGGGCGATTCCGGGGCCCGCTTCCAGTCCATGCCCTGAGACCATCGGGAGTTATCTATCGTGGAGGGACTATCT
>JAHFDC010000020.1 GCA_023249205.1 Candidatus Methylomirabilota bacterium | reverse complement strand
TGAACATGGAGCACCATTCGCTGAAGTCACCCTCATACGAACGACATAAATTGTGTGACACAGAGTCCGGGTGGCGCCGGATGCCGCCCCACGGCCCCCGTAGCGGAGGGGGGTCCCATCGGCGCTTGGCCGATGGGGGGAACCACGGGAGGGTTCCCCACGGGGCCCGGGGGCCGGGGCGGCGCCGGCGACAGGACCCGGACTCTGTCACTTTCGTTCTGCCACTTGTATTAGGAGAAGGCGGCGATGCCGGTGATGTCCCGGCCGAGAATCAGCGTGTGGATGTCGTGCGTCCCCTCGTAGGTGAAGAGCGTTTCCAGATTGCAGAGGTGCCGCATCACCGGGTACTCGTCCACGATCCCGTTGGCCCCATGGATGTCCCGGGCCATCCGGGCGATGTGGAGCGCCTGCTCCACGTTGTTCCGCTTGGCCAACGAGACCTGCGTGTGCCGGAGCTTCCCCGCGTCCTTCAGGCGCCCCAGCTGCAGGCAGAGGAGCTGCGCCTTGGTGATCTCGGTGAGCATGGTGACCAGCTTCTGCTGGACCAGCTGGAAGCCCGCGATGGACTTCCCGAACTGGCGCCGGGCCCCCGCGTAGCGAAGCGCGGCATCGTAGCAGGCCATGGCCGCCCCCACCGCCCCCCAGGCGATCCCGTAGCGGGCCTGGTTCAGGCACCCGAGGGGAGCCTTCAGGCCTTCCGCCCCCGGGAGACGGTTTTCGGCCGGGACGCGGCAGTCCTGGAAGGTTAGCTCGGACGTTACGGAGGCACGCATGGAGAGCTTCCCGTGAATGTCCCGGGCGGCGAACCCCGGCGTCCCCCGCTCCACCAGGAACCCTCCGAAGGTATCCTCGACCCGGGCCCAGACGACGGCCACGTCGGCGATGGACCCGTTGGTGATCCAGAGTTTGGTCCCGTTGAGGACGTAGCCCCCGCCGACCCGCACCGCCTTGGTCTCCATCCCGCCGGGGTCGGAACCGTGGTCCGGCTCGGTGAGGCCGAAGCAGGCGACCTTCCGGCCGGCTGCCAGCTCCGGGAGCCAGCGCCCCTTCTGGGCCTCGGAGCCGAAGGTGTGGAGCGCGTACATGACGAGGGGGCCCTGGACGGACGCGAACGAGCGGATGGCCGAATCCCCCCGCTCGAGCTCCTGCATGGCGAGCCCGTAGGCCACATTATTGATGCCGGCGCAGCCGTACCCGTGCAAGTTCGCGCCGAGGACCCCCAGCTCCCCCAGGCGCGGAATGAGAGCGACCGGGAAGCTCCCGGCCCGGTTGTGCCGGTCAATGATGGGGAGGACCTCCGCCTCCACGAACTGACGGACCGTGTCCCGGACCAGCCGCTCCTCCGGGGTGAACAGCTCCTCGATGCCGTAGTAATCCACTCCCGTGAACGTGCCCATAGCGCTCCCCACCGTGAGCCCGGGCCGCTCGGTCGGCAGCCTCCTCCCCCTGCCGGTCTTTGGGAGGGCGGCGGCCGCTCGGCGGCCACGGCTCTCAGACGTCAATCTGGGCCCGCTGCAACCTCCCGCTGTAGTCCACGTAGATCGTCTTCCACTCGGTGAAGATGTCCAGCACCTGCGGTCCCCCCTCCCGGTGGCCGTTGCCGGTGGCCTTGATGCCGCCGAAGGGAAGGTGGACCTCCGCGCCGATGGTGGGGGCGTTCACGTAGGTGATGCCCGCCTGCAGGTCCCCCATGGCGCGGAAGGCCCGGTTCACGTCCCGCGTATAGATCGCGGTCGAGAGCCCGTAGCGAACCCCGTTGGCAACCGTGACCGCTTCCTCGAAGGAGCGGACCGGGAGGACGGTCACCGTCGGGCCGAAGATCTCCTCCTGGGCAATCCGCATCGTGGGCTTCACTTTCGCGAAAACGGTCGGCCGGTAGAAGTATCCCTTGGCCAGCGCCCCCTCCCGCGCGATGGCGCCGCCGCACAGGAGATCGGCCCCCTCCGTCTTTCCCACCTCCGTGTACCGGTGGACCCGCGTGATCTGGGCCTCGTTGATGACGGGTCCCACCTCCGTCTCGGGCAGAAGACCATCCCCCAGCCGGAGCCGGGTGGCCCGCTTCACCAGCGCGTCGGTGAACTCCCGAGCCACGGCTTCGTGGACGATGAGGCGGCTCGCGGCCGTGCAGCGCTGCCCCGTCGTCCCGAACCCACCCCAGACCGCCCCGTCCACCGCCAGGTCCAGATCCGCGTCCTCCATGACCAGGATGCAGTTCTTCCCCCCCATCTCGAGGGAACAGCGCCGGTGCTCCTTGGCGCAGGCCACCGCCACGTCCTGCCCCACCTCCGAGGAGCCGGTGAAAGAGACCAGGTTCACGAGTGGATGCCGGACCAGCGCCGCCCCCGCCTCTTCCCCGGTCCCGTGGACGAGTTGCAGGACCTCCGGAGGCAGGCCGGCCTCCAGGAGGATCTCCACGAACAGGTGACCGAGGAGCGGCGTATCCTCGGCCGGCTTGAAGATGACCGCGTTCCCGGCGACGAGGGCCGGAACGACTTTCCAGGTCGGGATCGCCAGGGGGAAGTTCCAGGGGGTGATGCAGGCCGCCACCCCTACAGGGACCCGGACGCTCATGGCCCACTTGTCCGGCAGTTCGGAAGGGGTGGTCTGCCCCGTCAGGCGCCGCCCCTCCCCGGCGATGTAGTAGGTCATGTCAATTCCTTCCTGCACATCGCCGCGCGACTCCTTCAGAACCTTCCCCATCTCCCGGGTCATGGTCCGGGCCAAGTCTTCCTTCTTCCGGACCAGAATCTCGCCAGCGCGGTAGAGGATCTCGGCCCGCCTCGGTGCCGGCACCCGCCGCCAGCGCTCGAAGGCGGAGGCAGCCGCGCGGGCAGCCGCATCCACGTCCCGGGCGTCGCTCCGCGGAAAGCGCCCGAGCACGTCCTCTCCGTTGGCCGGATTGGCGTCCGCGAAGGTCTGCCCCGACGCCGCCTCCACCCACTTGCCCCCGATGAGGTTCTTGTAGACCTGGGTCATGCGCCTCCTCCCGCGCTCCCGGGTCGCCTCAGTGAAGCGCCACGGGGATCCCGCGCCCGGCGGCTCGCGCCTTCCGGTAGGCCAGCCGCGCCGCCGCCAGGTCCTCCAGAGCGAACCCCACCGACTTGAAGACCGTGACGTCCTCGGGGGAGGTCCGGATGGGATTCGCCCCCGCTACCACCTCCGCCAGCTCGGCCAGGACGTGGTCCCGGCCGATTGCTCCCTCCGCCATCGGGATGAGGAGGTCCCCCGCCTCAGCCAGCCCCCCCTGGTAGGTATCCACCACCACCTTCGCGCGCCGGATCGTGACGGTGTCCAGCTCGCGCGTCTCCGGCGTGAAGGCCCCGACGGCGGTCACGTGCGTCCCCGGCTTCAGATCGTGCCCGTCGAAGAGGGGGGAACCCGCCGTGGTCGCCGTCACCACGAGGTCAGCCTCCCGGACCACCTCCGCCGGATCCGTCGCAACGGACGCGGCCACCCCCGCCAGACGCGGGAGCGCCTCGGCGCAGGCCGCGGCGCGGCGCGGATCCCGCCCCTTCAGGATGACCCGCTCGAGGGGGAAGAGGGTCCGGAAGGCCTCCACATGAGCGACGGCCTGCGCCCCGGCCCCGAACAGCCCCAGCGTCCGGGAATCCGGACGCGCCAGGTGCCCGGCCGCGAGGGCGGAGGTGGCGGCAGTCCTGAGGCGCGTGAGGGCGGTCCCGTCCACGAGGGCCTGGGGCAGCCCGGTCTCGGGATCGCTCAGGAGGTAGAGGGCGGGAACCACGGGGAGACCGGAGGCCCGGTTGCCCGGGAACACCCCCACGACCTTCGTTCCTACCCCCTCCGCGCGCCCCAGGCGGGCCGGCATGACGAGGATCGTCCCGCGCCCAGGAACCTCCAGGACCGTCCGAAGGGGAACGAGACATTCCCCCCGGCCCAGGACCCTGAAGGCCTCCGCCATGGCGCCGATCACCTCTGGATAGGGCAGGAGGGCTTCCAGGTCTTCACGGGTGAGGAGGAGAACCATCAAACACTCGGAACGACCGGGACAGGGCAGGAGCCCCGCGGGGACTTCCGGGCGGGGGAGGCCGGCGGGAGACGGAGCCACGGCAGAGCCATCACCGGGACAATAGCACAGGCGCCCGGGCGCGAACAAGAGACAGAACCGGCGGGACCGGGCCGCGCGATGCAGACCCTGCCCCGCCGGGGCTCACAACCGGACAGGAGAATGGCCACTGGGGGGCCGCTACCCCCCCAGCACGCCGTTCCGTTACCTCTTCTTCGTCGGCCGGGCCTTCCCCTTGCCCTTCTTCTTCGCCATTCGCGCTTTCACCCCCCTTCGACTTCGGGTGGACGTTGCCGAGACCGCCTACTTCTTCTTCTTGGCCTTCTTCGCCCCTTTCTTCTTCGCCATTCGTTACTCACCCCCTTTCCTGGCCAGGGTCCCCCCGGCGCCGGGTGACCTCCCCGGCGCGGAGGCACGGCCTACAGCAGACTTCGCTGCAGGTCCATCGCCTCGATTCGCTGCACCACGCGCTGCACGAATTCCTCCGCGGCCTTCAGGCCCACCTCGCCCTCGTAGGCCGAGATGGGACGGTCGGCAGCCTCAAGGAACTGCTGGCTCTTCCGACGCATCCGCTCCAACTGATTCATGAGGGGGAGAAAGTCGGCCGGAAGCAGGCCACCGGCCACCTGGAGGACCGTCTTGACCTGCTCCCGCCCCTTGGGTCGCAACCCCTCCGCCAGCACCAGGGCGCGCGCCGCCCGCACCATGCCCTGGGCGGCCATGGTGTAGGCCCATTCCCGATCCACGGGGAGCGTCGCCTTTGCGGTCTGCACGTCCTTGGCGGCGCGGCGGGCGAGGGAGACGACCTGCTTGCTGCTCGGAACCGCGTCATCCAGCAGGCCCTTTGCCCTGAGCTCGTCATAGCGCATCATCCGAGCCGACCAGCACCACCCGGTTCCCTTGCAAGACCTCCGTCAGGAAGGGGTCCCCCTCTTCCCGCCGCCGGGAGAACTCCGCCCCGTCGAACACCAGGAGGTTGATCTCCCGCCCGAGCCGCTCCTCCAGGCCGGCCACCGTCTGATTCAGCGCGTTCATCTCCGGAGCCCCCACCACGATCAGGTCGAGCGGCCCGGCATCCGTCGCCAGCGCGTCGGGCTTCGCCCCGTACAGGAATGCCACCACGATTCCTTCCACCGTGCGCAGCGCGGCGGCGATCGTCCCGGGGACGGCGCGCGTCTTGTCCATGATGGCTTTGAGTTCCGGGTAGAGGGGGGACTGGAGGTTGGCGCTGTAGTACCGGAGGTTCCCGACCTTCACGCTTTGCAAGACCCCAGCCTTCTCCAAATTGTCCAGCTCCCGCTTGATCCCCGAGCTGTCGCGCTTCAGTTGCCGCGCCAGTTCCCGGATGTAGAACCGTTCCTCCGGGCGCCCGAGGAGGCGCACGAGGAGCCCCACGCGCGTTTGGGAGGAAAACAGACGTTCCAGCATCCATCCATACCTCTTGTTGAGGGAAATACATCAATCGTTAATTCTTTGTCAACAGTTTTTTTACTACCCGATACTTCTGGTTCGAGCCGCTTCTTTCGACTGCGAGAGTCAGGAACAAAGTTGAGTTTGTGAAACGGGTCTCAGGCAGAGAGCCCGGGATTCCGAAAGATCGCAGCCCTTGTCGAATCGCGGTCTGAAGCAAGCCAACGCAGACTCCAGAATGGCAAGAAGGAAGGCCCGGGAGGACAAACAGGCGAGAGGGGCCGTCAGGCGGGTGGTCGGGACGGGCGGTGAGGGGCGACACCCGGCGGGGTGGGAAGGGAGGTCACGGCGACGATCTCGCTTCCCTCGAGGGCAAAGGCTGCCCCCTCGCACTCCCGGATGAATTCGAGGGGAGCCCCGCCGTACGCCCCGACGGCCAGCAGGACGGCCGGTTCGATCGAGCCGGCGTGCGTGACCGCGAGAGCGCGCGCCCCGGCCGGGAGGCGCTCGGCCACGCGACGAATCGCCTGGAGAAGCCGCTCGCCTGTTTCAAAGAGGAGCTCTCGCGTCTCCGGCACCCGGAGGAACGCCTCGAGGAGCGTCAGGGCCCGTTCCTCGGCCGCGCGCTGGATCTTGGGAAGGAGGTCGCCGAGCGTCTCGGCGGCGGGCGAGTCGAAGACGGCGTCAACCCGGTAGTCGGAGAATCCGAAGGCCCGGGCCGTCTGAATGCAACTGGGCGCCGTCCCGGCCAGGACAACGGCGTAGGGGCGGCGCAGCGTCTCGGCGATCCGCGAGGCGAGCGCCCAGCCTGCGGGCGTGACCAACCCATCGGGCCCGCGAGGCGCGTGACGCCAGACCTCGACCTGGCACGGACGCGCCACGCGCCTACCGCCACAGGAGCCGGACGGGGACCGTCCGGCGCTTGAAGACGGGGATCAGCAGCATGCCGGCGAAGAACCCTCCGACGTGGGCGAACCAGGCCACGCCCCCCCCTTGGAAGTTGACCGTGAGCAGGCCGGTCAGGACCTGCACCACGATCCAGAATCCGAGCACGAACAGCGCGGGGATCTCGACGACGCGCCAGAACCAGCCGAGGGTGACGAGGGTGAGGACGCGGGCGTGCGGGTACAGGAGAAAGTACGCCCCCAGGATCCCGGAAACCGCCCCACTCGCCCCCACCATGGGGATGGCAGAGTTGGGGCCGGAGATCACCTGGCTGAAAGCGGCCGCTAGGCCACTCAGCAGATAGAAGAAGATGAACCGGGCGTGCCCCATGGCATCCTCCACGTTGTCTCCGAAGATCCAGAGGTAGAGCATGTTCCCCGCGACGTGGAAGAAGCCGCCGTGGACGAACATCGAGGTCACCAGGGTCACTCCCACCGGGACCGGGTGGGGGACGATCGGGATCCCGGAGGTGAGCTCCCGGGGGATGAGCCCGTACAGGAAAATGGTCCGCTGTGCCGTCTCGGGCATGAGCAGGTACTGGTAAAAGAAGACGGCCACGTTCGCAGCGATGAGGGCGATGGTGACGATGGGGAAGCGGCGGGCCGGGACGTTGTCGCGAAGCGGGATCATAGCGCGCTGCTGACCCTAATACACACGAGATACATTGTGTGACAAAACGTCCGGGTGGCGCCGGATGCCGCCCCATGGCCCCCGTAGCGGAGGGGGGTCCCATCGGCGCTTGGCCGATGGGGGGAACCACGGGAGGGTTCCCCACGGGGCCCGGGGGCCGGGGCGGCGCCGGCGACAGGACCCGGACGTTGTCACTGTGATTCTGTCGTGTGTATTAGCAGAGGGGCTGCGCCCCGGCAAGGGAAAATCGCGGTGGCAGCGGGGGGCCCTGCGTGGTAGAATCCCGCGGACGAGCCCCGAGGAGGGAAGCAGGGTGGCAGCGGCCGCCAGACGCATCCTCACCATTGACCCCGAGGGGCTCCTGCCCGCCACTCTTCAGGCGCGGCTCGAGGCCGAGGGGTTCGAAGTGGTCGCTGCCGGGCGCCCCCCGAAGCCGCTGGAGCGCCTTGGGATCGAAGGCCTCGCGGGTGTTCTGGCCTGCGACCGGGCCGCCGACCCCGGCGTCCGCCGCTTGGTGGCCAGCGCCCTCGCCCTCGAGCCCCACCTCCCCGTCATCCTGATCTGCCCCGGCGGGCGCGTGGACGCCGAGTTCTCCCCCGACTCCCCCCGCCAGGCGATGGGACTCCCCCTTCCGCCGGATCCGGACGCCGTCCTCGGGATCCTGCGGCGCGCCCGGAAGAAGCCTCCGGACCTCCGTCCGCCGCACACGCCCCTGCCGGCGAGTCCCCTCCTCCCCCTCGAGGCGTTCCACGAGGTCGGGAAGGCCCTGACCTCCACCCTGAAGCTCTCCGAGGTCCTCAACATCATCGCGGACACCATGAGCCGCTACGTCCAGTGCGAGGCCTGGTCGCTCCTCCTCATGGACGAGGAGCGCCAGGAGCTCCGGTTCGAGATCGCCACGGGGGACCTGGGGCCTCTGGTGAAGCAGTTCCGGCTGAAGCTCGGGGAGGGGATCGCCGGATGGGTGGCGCGGGAGGGACAGGCCTGCATCGTGGAGGACGTGGCGGCCGATTCCCGGTTCGCGCCGCACGTGGACAGCACTACGGGGTTCACCACCCGGACCATTCTCTGCGTCCCGCTGAAGAGCAAGGGGAAGGTCCTGGGCGTGATCGAGCTTCTGAACAAGCTGGGCGGCGCCGCCTTCGACGGCCGGGACCTGCAGGTGGTGAGCATCCTGGCCGACTACGCCGCCATCGCCATCGAGAACGCGCGCCTCTACCAGCGGGCGGAGGAGCTGGCGATCACCGACGATGTGACTGGCATCCACAACTCCCGCTACTTCCACCAGATCCTGGAGCGGGAGATGCACCGAGCCCGCCGCTACCACCGCCCCCTCTCGCTCCTGTTCCTCGATCTGGACGCCTTCAAGGCCGTCAACGACACCCACGGCCACCAGCACGGGAGCCAGGTTCTCCGGGAGGTGGCCTGGGTCCTCAAGACCTCCATCCGCTCCGTGGATCTCATCGCCCGCTACGGCGGCGACGAGTTCATCGTGGTCCTCCCCGACACCGACGCGGCGACCGCCGCCAGACTGGGCGAGCGGCTGCGGACCACGGTCGCCGGGACCGAGTTCCTGGCGCCCGAGGGGCTCGCGCTTCGCCTGACCGC
>JAHFDC010000154.1 GCA_023249205.1 Candidatus Methylomirabilota bacterium | reverse complement strand
GGTGAGCCCCCAGATCAGCGTGGGCGCGGCCGGCCCGAACCCCACCGTGGGGTTCTTCGGCATCGGCCTTGTCTTCGGCGCCGGAGGGGGCGGGGCGCGCGAGGCGCTGCTCGCCGCTGCCTTCCCCTTCGGGACGCTCACGCCAGGCGGCCGCGCCGAGGGGTTCCTCTACTTCCCAAGGGCGGCGGCCAAGGGGCGCCTCACCCTCCTGGTCCTGCCGGCCGCCTGGCCGGCTGGCGCGGAGCGCCTCGCCCTCCAGTTCCGGTGGGTGGACTAATACAAACGACAGAATCACAGTGACAAAGTCCGGGTCCTGTCGCCGGCGCCGCCCCGGCCCCCGGGCCCCGTCGTCGCCAGAGGATGCCGTGTCCGCCGCATCCCGACGCCTCCCCGCCGCTGCCCTCGAGGCATTTACCGCGGGTGTCTTCCGGTTCCACGGTCTCCCCCCTGAAGACGCAAAGACCGTAGCCCGCTCCCTGGTCCTGGCAGACCTGCGTGGGGTGGACTCCCACGGCGTCCTCAGGGTCGGGCTCTACGTGGAACGCCTGAAGCGGGGCCTGATCAACCCCACGCCGAGGATCCAGACCTTGCGGGAGGGGCCTGCGACGGCCCTCCTCGACGGGGACAACGGCATGGGGCCGGTCGTGGCCACCGCCGCCATGCGCCGCGCCCTCGAAAAGGCGCGGGCGACAGGGATGGGAACCGTCGCGGTCCGGCGGGGGAACCACTACGGGATGGCGGCCGCCTACCCGCTCATGGCCCTGGAGGAAGACTCCATCGGCCTCACGGTCACGAATGGGCCACCCCTCGTCCCCCCGTGGGGCGGCACGCGGCGCTTCTTCGCGACGAACCCGCTGGCCATCGCCATCCCGGCGGGGCGGGAGCGCGCCGTGGTCCTGGATATGGCGACCACCCTCGTCGCTCGCGGGAAGATCATCAAGGCAGCCAAGGAGAAACAGCCGATCCCGGAGGGCTGGGCGCTAGATGCGGAGGGGCGCCCCACCACCGATGCGGCAGCGGCGCTGGCCGGGACCCCCGTTCCCTTCGGGGGCTATAAGGGCTACGGTCTCATGCTGGTGATCGAGATCCTGAGCGGGCTGCTGGCCGGGGCGGCGGTGGCGCCGGCCGTGGGCGAACTGTACGACAACCCACGCCGGCCGCAGGACCTGGGTCACCTCTTCGCGGCGATGCGCCTGGAGGCGTTCGGGGATCCGGAGGTCTTCAGGGGCCGCATGGATGCCCTGATCCAGGAGATCCGGAGCAATCCCCGGGCTCCGGGCATCGAGAGAATTTACCTGCCGGGAGAGATCGAGTTCGAGACCGAGACGCGGCTGCGGCGGGAGGGGGTCCCCATCGGGCCGGCCCTCTGGGAGGAACTGGCCGTCCTCGGGCGAGAGGCCGGGATTGCGTTCCCGGGGGAACTCTAGCGGTGGGTGGGGGCGGGACCAGCGGTTCGGTCGGTCTCCCGCCTAGCGGTCGGCGCGGCGGGTCGTCCGCCGCCGCCCCTCGGTCTCCAGCCTGCCCCGCTCCCCGTCCAGGACCTCCAGCGCCGGCTTCGCCGGCCCCTCCGGGCGAGGGAGGTCCGGCCCGCCGGGTGCGGCGGCGTGAGGCTCCGGGCCCTTCGCCGGGACCTCCAGGCGCAGGGCGTCGGTCAGGATCTCGGCAATCGTCACCTTATCCAGGACCACCGTCCGGACCTCGTTCCCGCGCGCAATGATTTGCGTCAGGTAGCCCTTCAGGATATCGTCGGGCCCCACCATCAGGTTGCCCGCGTCCCCGCCCAGCACCCGAACGATCTCCCCCACCGTCACGTTGCCCGGCGCCCGCTGGAGGACGACCTGCTCCGTCCGGTCCTCCTGGTGGAAGAGGATCCCGACCCCGCACAGGTGCCCCAGGATCTCCCGGGTGAGCCCCTCGGGGGCGTCCACCGCGAGGCGCAGTTCATCGGGGCTCGCCGGCTTCTTGCCCTGGACCTGCCGCACCGCCGCCTCGATCACGAAGCGCAGACCGAAGTACTCGCGGATAAGGAAGGAGCCCATCATGCCGCCCCGGATCTTGTGGCGGTGCGGGTACTGGTGGACGAAGGCCACCTCGGCCCCGTACAGGATCACCACCCAGGTCAGGTAGAGATAGACGAGGAAGACCGGGAGCACGGCGAGGGGCCCGTAGAGCGTCCCGTAGGAGGCGAAGTACCGGACGTAGATGTCGAAACCGATCTTCGCCGCCTCCCAGACGGTCCCCGCCACGACCGCGCCCCGCAGCGCCGCGGTCACCCGGACCCGGGCGTGGGGGAGCAGGTCGTAGAGGAGATAGAAGGCAATCCAGTTCAGGAAGAGGGGGAAGAAGGGGGAGATGGCCCACTTGACAACCTGGACGGTCACAAGCCGCTCCAGCCAGGGGAGGACCAGGGCCCGGTTCGTCAGGTAGATGGAGAGGGAAATGATGACCGGGGTGAGGGTGATGAGGCCCCAGTAGGTGATGAATTTCTCTGGGAACGAGCGGCGCGCCCGGACCTGCCAGATCTCGTTGAACGTCCGCTCGATGACGTGAAAGAGGTACACCGCCGTGGCCAGGAAGGCCACGGCTCCCAGGATGCTCACGGTGGAGAGGCGCTGCGTGAACTGGAGCAGGTACTCCGTGACCGCTTCGATCGAGCCCGGGATGAGATGGGCCGAGAGCAGTTCCCGCACCCGCGCCTCGATTTCCTTGCGGGGTGTGACCCAGGCGAAGATGGCCATCCCCAGCGCCAGGACCGGAACCAGATTGAGGATGGTCATGTAGGCCAGGACCGCCGCCCGGCCCGCGCACTGGTCTTCCACGAACTCCCGGCCGGCCTTGAGCAGGATCCCCGCGAAGCCGAGGCGCTTCGGTTTCGCCGCGCTGCGGGCACGGGCTCTCGTCAGCGTCCACATGGCGTCAGGCCATCTCCTCGTACAGCCCGGGCCGCCGGTCCCTGAAGAACGGCCAGGTCTCGCGGATCTCCGGGATGCGATCCAGGTCCAGGTCGGCCAGGATCACCCCCTCATTCGCCCCGCTCGGCTCCGCCACGGATTCCCCGCCGGGATCCACGGCGAACGAGCGGCCGTAGAATCCCATGCGCGGCTCCTGGCCGATCCGGTTCACGCGGAGGATGAAGCAGCCGTTGGCCTGGGCGTTGGCGGCGATGGCCCGCTCCCACTTGGCCGCCCCGGCCGGGAGGGAGGCGGCGGTGGGGGCGCAGATGATCTCCGCCCCTTTGAGCGCCAGGATGCGGCTCCCCTCCGGGAAAAAATTGTCCCAGCAGACCTGGACGCCGACGCGCGCGTAGCGGGTCGGGAAGACCGGGAACCCCTGGTCCCCGGGGGTGAAATAGAACTTTTCCTCGTAGTTGGGGAGGTTTGGGATGTGCACCTTCCGATACCGGCCGAGCAGCGTCCCGTCGGCGTCTATGACGGCCGCAGCGTTGTAGAGGAGACCATCCGCGGCCTTCTCGAAGACGGGCGCCACCAGCACCACCTCCCGCCGCTTGGCGAAATCCTGGAGCGCGTCCACGGCCGGCCCCGGGATGGGCTGCGCCAGGTGCCTCTGCGAGGCGTCGGCGGCGGCCGGGAACCAGGGCCAGGCGAAGCACTCGGCAAAGCAGAGGACTCTCGCCCCCCGGTCGGCGGCG
>JAHFDC010000153.1 GCA_023249205.1 Candidatus Methylomirabilota bacterium | reverse complement strand
GGTAGCCCGTCGGGTGTGCCGTCCCGCCTGCGGCCTTGACAGGCCGCGCGCTGGACTGCTAGTGTCGCGCCACTCCCGGCCCCGCAGGAGGAGGGCGGTCCCAGGAAGCCAACCGGGCGGGAGTCCAGGGACGAATCCTCACCGCCGTCCACTTTCCGTCGCATAGCCAGCGTTTCTGTTGTCGTGCGGGGCGCGCCTCCGGCTTTCCGCCGGGTTGCCGTCGCGGCGGTTGGCCCCGTGCCCACGGACGCGGTGACAGCCCTGGCGTCCGGAGGGCCACGCGATCCCGGCAACCCGATGAGCATCCATGGCCTTCCGGATTGAAGAGAAGTTTCAGGTGCAGGCGCCCCCGGACCGGGTCTGGGCATACCTCATTGACCCGCGGCGGGTGGTCGTCTGCATGCCCGGCGCCGAACTGGCGGAGGTGGTGGACGAGCGCACGTTCCTCGGCAACCTGAAGGTGAAGGTCGGGCCCGTGACCGTGGGCTACAAGGCGCGGGTCCTACTCACCGAGGTGGACGCCGGCGCCCGCCGGGTCCGGATGGTGGCTGAGGGGCTGGAAACGGGCGGGGCGGGGCGGTCAAGGTCGCAATGGCCAGCCACATCACCCCCCTCGCGGGTGGGGGCGCCGAGGTGGCGGTCGAGGCCGATGTGGACCTCGCGGGGCGGATCGTGCAGTTCGGCCGCGGGCTCATCGGGGATGTCTCGAAGCAGCTCTTCCGGCAGTTCGCCGACTGCGTGAAGGCAACGCTAGAGGCTCCGGTCGGGGCCGGCACCGCGAGTGCGCAGAGCGCCGCCAATACACCAGGACCGCAGTCACCGGCCCCCCCGGCCCCGTCGCCGGCCCGGCCGGTGCGGGCGCTCCCCCTGCTGCTGGGGGCTCTCCGGGCGGCCTTCGCTCGCCTCTGGCGGCGCCTGGCGGGAGGCGGGGCGGGGTAGGGAAAACGGGAAACCGGGGGGAGGAGTGAGGTGAGGCGTGATCGGGTGTCTGTGCGTGGACTGGTGCAGGAGGTGACGGCATGATACCGCCGCGGTTCGAATACTTGGCGCCGCAGACGCTGGAGGAGGCCGTGGCCCTCCTTGGCAAGCACGGGGGTGAGGCCAAGGTGCTCTCAGGGGGGCAGAGTCTGATTCCCCTCATGAAGCTCCGCCTGGCCGCGCCCGGCTACCTGGTGGACATCAACCGGATTCCAGGGCTCCAGTACATCAAGGAGGTGGACGGCTCTCTCCGGATCGGGGCCCTCACCCGGGAGGCGGACCTGGAGGCCTCCGACCTGGTCCGGACCAAGTACCCCCTCCTCTTTGACACCGCCGCGGTCATCGCGGACCCGCTGGTTCGCAACCTCGCGACGGTCTGCGGCAACCTGGCCCACGGGGACCCGGCCAACGATCATCCGGCCACGATGCTGGCCCTCGAGGCCGAGGTCGTGGCCGTCGGTCCGAAGGGCCAGCGGACGATCCCGGTGGCCTCCTTCTTCACCGGCCTTTTCACCACCGCCCTCGCCTCGGACGAGGTCCTCACGGAGATCCGGGTCCCGGCGCCGGCGCCCCGGAGCGGCGGGGCGTACCTCAAGATGGAGCGGAAGGTGGGGGACTTCGCCACCGCCGCCGTGGCCGCCCAGGTGACGCTCGACGGCGGAGGGGTTTGCCAGCGGGTGGGGATCGGCCTGACCAACGTGGGGCCCACACCGATCAAAGCCGCCCGGGCGGAGGCGTTCCTCCGGGGCAAGCGGCCCGACGCGGCGGTCATCAAGCAGACGGCGCAACTGGCCGCCGAGGCATCACAGCCCGTCTCGAATCTGCGCGGCCCCGCCGAGTACAAGCGGGACCTGGTGCGGGTGCTGACGGCCCGGGCGCTCACGCGCGCCGTGGAGCGCGCCGGCGGGGGGAGGTAGCCATGGCGGTTCATCGGATCCGCGTGAAGGTCAACGGGGTGGACCGGGAGGCGGAGGTCGAGCCCCGGCTCCTTCTGGTCCACCTGATCCGGGACGTCCTCCAGTTAACCGGGACCCACATCGGGTGCGACACCACCCACTGCGGGGCCTGCACCCTCCTCCTTGACGGCCGGCCGGTGAAGTCGTGCACCGTCTTCGCGGTCCAGGCCAACGGTCGGGATATCCTCACCGTGGAGGGGCTGGAGCAGAACGGGAAGCTCCACCCCATCCAGGAAGGCTTCTGGCAGGAGCACGGCCTCCAGTGCGGCTTCTGCACGCCGGGCATGCTGATGACCGGGTATGCTCTCCTGCAGAAGAATCCCAGGCCCAGCGAGCACGACATCCGGGTCGCCATCTCCGGCAACCTCTGCCGGTGCACCGGGTACGTGAACATCGTGAAGTCGGTGGAGTACGCCGCAGCGAAGCTGCGGGAGGGAGGGCCGCGATGACGCCCAGGACCTCGCCCGAGATCGGGGGGATGGGGCATTCCGTCAAGCGGAAGGAAGACCCCCGCTTCATCCGGGGCAAGGGGACCTATGTGGACGACGTCCAGCTTCCGGGGATGCTCTTCCTCGACATCGTCCGGAGCCCCTACGCCCACGCCAAGATCAAGAAGATTGATACCTCGAAGGCCCTGGCCATCCCGGGGGTGCTGGCCGTCATCACCGGGGAGACTCTGGCCAAGTACAACCTCCACTGGATGCCGACCCTCATGTCGGACACCCAGATGGTGCTCCCGGTGGAGAAGGTGATGTACCAGGCGCAGGAGGTGGCGGCCGTCGTGGCGACGGACCGCTACACTGCCGCCGACGGGGTCGAGGCGGTCGAGGTCGAGTACGAGCCCCTCCCCGTCGTCGTGGACCCGAAGAAGGCGCTCGAGCCCGGCGCGCCGGTCCTGCGGACCGACAAGAAGGACAAGAAAGACAATCACATCTGGCACTGGGAGGTGGGGGACCGGGCGGGCACCGACAAGGCCTTCCGGGAAGCCGAGGTGACGGTCAAGCAGGACATCTACATCCCCCGGATCCACGTCGCCTCCATCGAGACCTGCGGCTGCGTGGCGCAGTTCGACGCCGTGAGCGGCAAGCTCACGGTCTGGATGACCACCCAGGCGCCGCACGCCATCCGGACGGTCTTCGCCCTCGTGGCGGGGCATGTCGGGCTGGCCGAGCACAAGATCCGCATCATCTCCCCGGACATCGGCGGAGGGTTCGGCGGCAAGGTGCCCGTGTACCCCGGATACGTGATCGCCGTGGCGGCCGCGGTCGTGACGGGGAAGCCGATCAAGTGGATCGAGGACCGGATGGAGAACCTCCAGGCCGACTCCTTCGCGCGCGACTACCACATCACGGCGGAGATCGCGGCCAAGAAGGACGGGACGATGACCGCCCTCCGGGTGAAGACCATCGCCGATCACGGCTACACGGACGCGGCGGCCAACCCGTCCAAGTTCCCGGCGGGCCTCTTCTCCATCTGCACCGGCTCCTACGATTTCAAGAAGGCCTTCGCGGAGGTGGACGGGGTCTACACCAACAAGCCGCCCGGCGGGATCGCCTACCGGTGCTCCTTCCGGGTCACCGAAGCGGTCCACGCCATCGAGCGGATGGTGGATATCATGGCCCACCAACTCGGGATGGACCCGGCGGACTTCCGGAAGAAGAACTTCATCAGTCCCGAGCAGTTCCCCTACAGGTCGGCGCTGGGCTGGGAGTACGACAGCGGC
>JAHFDC010000152.1 GCA_023249205.1 Candidatus Methylomirabilota bacterium | reverse complement strand
CAGATAAAGGTGAGATGCTCGGTCCGGGCGACGTCGTTGACGGCGCTCCGGTGCAGGTAACAGCCCGGCAGGGCTCGCTGGTTGAGCGGGATGAGGTCACCCGCGCGGACGGCGGCCTCGCGCAGCCGCTCGCGCTCGGCCTCGGAGCCGTCGCACCAGGCGACGTCCGCCGGGCGGCACATCTTGGCGACATCATTGACCCAGCGGCGCACCGATGGGTTCGTGGCCATGGCTCACTCCTCGAGGGAGACGGCACACCGGTGGCGGAGGCGTGTGGGGGTCGAACCCACCGCGGGCTTATCAGGCCCGCCGCTGGTTTTGAAGACCAGGAGGGCCACCGGGCCCAATCCGCCTCCGTGCGTGTGTGGTGCGGAACCCGGGCAGGACTCACCGCGCCCGGACGCTACGGCCACGAGGAACGCTTCCGCCGCAGGTTGCGGGGTCTGGGGGGCGTGGAGATTGCCGCGACGGCCAGGGGCCCCGCGTCGGGTGGAACGGCGCAGCCTCCTTGCTCTCGGGCGTGATGTCAGGCGTCAAGAATACCCGATCCGACACCGCCAGTCCATCGGATTGGGGGCGACCCCTGCTCCGCCTGTGGGAGGGGGAGCGGGAAGGCGTTGGTCTTTGCGGCCCGACGGAGTGCGATCAGAGACCGGGCGGGGAGGAGATGTCCGGGCGGGAAGAGTGGGGTGCTGCCGGCTCCGGCAGCGCGGGGGAGATGGCCGGCGCCGGCCGCAGCGAGGGCGGGAGCAGAGGGATTTCCCGCAGCTTCCGGGCGGAGCGACGCCGGGCCGAGGCCACGACCATCAGGAGAATGAGGGACCATGGGAAGAGCAGAACGACAAACAGAAGCTTGGGGAACCACATGGCAGGTCGGGTCGGCCTCCGTCCAGGACGTTCCGGGTCGCTGGCGTGGGGGCCAGTGGTCGCGCAACCCGTTGGGAGAGGTATGGTCACTCATAAATCGTCCGGAAACCATTGTCTATTGGACCTTGGTCCAGGGGACTTTGGTCGGATGCCCGGGCGGACGGCGTGCCGGGGACGGGGGCGCCGCGTCCCTCAGCGGGATTGGCGCCGCTCGAGCTCTTCCCGTTCGATGTCCTTGGGCTCGTAGTAGGAGGGGGGTTCGTAGCGGAAGAAGTGCTCGACGATCCGGTTAATGACGAAACCGGTGGCCAGGGCGGCGAGCAGCCCGAGGAGCCAGAGCTGCCAGGGCTTCCATGGCCGCCGCCCCAGGAGCCTGGCGCGCCGCCTCCGCCGCCTCCACCAGGAGAAGGGCCCCATCCGCTACCCGACGGGGGCGGCCCCGGTCTGTCGGAGGTACTCGGCGAGGAGGGCCCGGGCCAGGAAGAGGTCCTGGCGCAATGGCCCTTCAGCCACCGGCGGGAGAAACCGGAGGCCGTGCCGGATGAGGTCGCCCCCGTCGGGCAGGGGCGCCCTGTCCCCCCAGGCGACGGCCGCGCTCACCACGAGCGGGGTCTCGGCGGTGAGGAGGGTCACGTCCATCTCCTGGCCCGTTTCCAGCGGTGCCGGTAACCGGACCAGCATCCCGCCGTCGCTGACGTTCCCGAGGCGCCCGGGCAGGTCGAGGCCCGGGCGCCGCCGGAGCCGGCAGGTGATGGGCAGGTCCATGGCGAGCCGTCCGTGGAGGCGGGGAGTCGGTCCCCCCTGCTGGGCCAGGAAGGCTTCCCAGACCGCCGCGTGCTCCGCCTCCATTCCGATGAAGGCGAACCCGCAGCGGGTCCCCTCGGGGACCGGGTGGGCCCAGGCGAGTCGCCCCTGGGCGGTCACGGCACGCTCACCCACCCGGAGGAGGATCTCGACCGCCCCTTCCGGGGGAGCCGCCGGAAGTTCGGCCTGCAGCCCTCCCAGGCTGACGTTCCGGGTCGTGCCGATGAGGGAGAGGGGCGCTTCCTCCGTGCGCGCCACCGCCCGGCACACGACCGGCAGGCACGCATCGTAGCGCAGGTGCCGCCCCTGTTCCGGTGCCGCCACCATTGTACCTTCCCCTCCGGCCTACACCTCGATGAGGGGGGGCTGGGCCAGGGCGACCGCCTGGCGCCGCCGCTCCGGGGCCGGCGTCGGTTCCCGGCGGCGTTCCCGGCGCTCGAAGGCCCGGACGATGTTCCGCCCGTCCCGCTTGGCCTGGAAGAGGGCCTGGTCGGCCCCATCAATGAGTTCGGCTGCACTCACCGCATGGTCCGGGTATGTCGCCACCCCTACGCTGACGGTGACCCGCACCGGATGCGCCGCCCGCCGCGGCTGGAACTTCAGCCCCTCCACGGCCAGCCGCAGCCGCTCGGCCAGGCCGCAGGCGTTCGCCAGGGGGGTCTGGGGAAGGATGACGGCCAGCTCCTCCCCGCCGTAGCGGGCGGGGATGTCGGCCGCCCGGATCGTTTCCCGGATGAGGCGGGCGATGGCGGCGAGCACGCGGTCCCCCGCCTGATGACCGTAGGATCCGTTGAACCGCTTGAAGCGGTCAATATCAACCATGAGGATGGAGACGGAGTGGCCGAAGCGCTCGGCCCGGGCGACCTCCTCGGCCAGCCGTTGCTGCATATGCCGGTGATTGAACAGGCCGGTGAGACCGTCGGTGATGGCCAGTTGGGCGATGCGGCCCAGTTCCCGCAGGAAGACGGCGCTCAGGGCCAGGCAGGCCAGGAGGAGGAGGATGAGGTCCGGCAGTACCTCCGCCCAGAGGGGGAGGGTGGGCCGGCCGGCCGCCATGAACCGCCAGCCTGCCAGGAGGAGGGCTGCCGCGGTGAAGATCCCTGCTGCCGAGCGCAGGGGGACGTAGGCGGAGATCGCGGCAGACCGGGAAGGGGGAGGCGTCGGGGGGATGGCGGGGAGGGGGAGCTGGGCCTCGCCGCCGCTCATCCGTGGCTGCCCCCGCGGCGCCGCGCGGGGCGGCCCCGCCGGCCCTTCTCCGGGGCACTCCCCTCGGCCGCCGCCTTGCTCACCAGGTGGGCGTAGCGGGTCAAGACCAGGTCAATGGCCTCCCGGATGTACTCGGCCACTGGCACCCGCGTGCTCCGGGACAGGGTCTCGAGGGCGGCCTTCTGGCGCGGCTCGATGTAGGTGCTCAGCACGACCTTGGCGATAGTGGTATCCTTTTCAATACAGCATGATACTATGTGTTCATTACATATACTACAATACCTGTCAAGCGGAAAATGGGGCGGATCGGGCCGGGGGGAAAAACAGGTCTCCTGCGGGCCGGGTGGAGGCGGGGGGGACTGCCCCGGACGGCGGGGGCTTCACTCCTCCCGGAGGACTCGTTCGAGGAGGTGCACGCCGAGCGCGAAGAGGGCCGAGGCCGCGAGGACGGCCAGGGCCGCCCCGGCCTGGCCCCGCAGGAGGAGCAGGGAGGCGAGGATCAGGCCGGCGAGCAGACAGGCCCCTCCCCAGAGCCAGACGGCGCCTGCCAGCCTCACGGGCGCCCCCTACCGCTTGGCCGGCTTCGCCGGGCCCGGGCGGAGGGCGTCCTCGACCTTCTTGAGGGCGTCCGCCGTCTCGCTCCGGGCGCTCTCCACCGCTTTCTGGAGGACTTCGACCCTGGCCTGGAGCGCGGCCGTGCCGCCCGCCTGCCGGTAGGCGAGGACGGCGACCCCCAGGGCCACCAGCGCCACGAGCAGGGCGAGCCAGGCCACGCCGCGTCC
>JAHFDC010000019.1 GCA_023249205.1 Candidatus Methylomirabilota bacterium | reverse complement strand
AGAGCCGCTGGGGGGTCTGCTGGGAGGGGAGCTGCTCCGCTTCCTCCAGCCGGCCCTGGGCCGCCTCGGCCTCATCCTGGTCGTGGGGACCGCCCTCCTGCTGGCGGCCGTCCTCTGCACCCGCCTCTCACTGGTGGCCCTGTCGCTGGCCCTGGCGGATGCCGTCGGTTTCGCGGGCCGCGGGGTCCGGGCGCTTTTCGGGCTGGCCCGGGCCGCCCCGCCCGTGGATCGGAGCCGCGAGCCGGCAGTAGAGATGCCCCCGCCCCCCGCCCCCGCCGAGTCGATCTCCCTGCCGGCGCAGGCGGTCGCCGCACCAGAGCCGACGAGCCCCCTGCCGATCCCGCGAGGCCACGACTCCCCGCAGGAGATCCTGCCGGGCCTCGCCCCGGAGGCGGGCTACGCGCCGCCCCCCCTCTCCCTCTTGGATCCCCCCGAGCCGGTCGCGGCCGGCCCCAGCGCGGAGGAGCACCGGCAGAACGCGGAGATCCTGGTCAAGACGCTCCGCGACTTCGGCGTGGAGACGCGCGTTGCCGACGTGAGCCCGGGGCCGGTCATCACCCGCTACGAGGTAGAGCCGGGGCCGGGGATCAAGATCAACCGGATCGTGAGTCTGGCCGACGACCTTGCCCTGGCGCTCAGGGCGATGAGCGTTCGGGTGGTGGCCCCGATCCCCGGGAAGGCGGTGGTGGGGGTGGAGATCCCCAACCAGGACCGGGCCAAAGTCTCGCTCCGGGAGATCCTGGCCACGGCGGAGTTCGCCGCCCTCGGATCCCCGCTCCCGCTGGCCCTGGGGAGGGACATCGCCGGCGGTCCCATGGTGGCCGATCTCACCCAGATGCCGCACCTGCTCATTGCCGGCGCCACCGGGTCGGGGAAGAGCGTGTGCCTGAACGGCCTCATCCTGAGCATCCTCTACCGGACCCCCCCCACCGACGTGCAGTTCCTCCTCATTGACCCGAAGCGGGTCGAACTGTCCGTCTTCAACGGCATCCCGCACCTCCTGGACCGCGTCGTGGTAGAGCCGCGGGAGGCCGCAAAGAAACTCCAGGCGGTGATCGCGGAGATGGAGCGCCGCTACCGGCTCTTCGCCGAGGCCGGGGTCCGCAACCTGGCCGCCTACAACCAATGGGTGGCGACCGGCCCCGCCCCGGAGAGGGAGCAGGCCCCCCTCCCGCTCCCGTACCTGGTGGTGGTTGTGGACGAGCTGGCCGACCTGATGCTGGTGGCGGCGCACGAGGTGGAGAACGCCGTGGCCCGGCTGGCCCAGATGGCCCGGGCGGTCGGGATCCACCTGATCGTCGCGACCCAGCGCCCCTCCGTGGACGTGATCACCGGCCTCATCAAGGCCAACTTCCCGGCCCGCCTCTCCTTCCAGGTCTCCTCCAAGGTGGATTCCCGTACGATCCTGGACGCGAACGGGGCGGAGCAGCTCCTGGGGAGCGGCGACATGCTCTTCCTCCCCCCCGCCTCCTCGAAGCCGGTCCGGATCCACGGGTGCTTCGTCTCCGAGATGGAGCTCCGCCGGGTGGTGAAGTTCCTGAGCCGGTTCGAGCATCCGGCCACCGCTCCCCTCCCGCAGGCCGGGCCGGAGGGGGAGCGGGAGGGGCCGCCGCCGCCGGACGACCCCCTGTACGGGCAGGCGAAGGATCTGGTCATCCAGACCCACCAGGCGAGCATCTCCATGCTCCAGCGGCGGCTGCGGGTCGGCTTCAACCGCGCCGCCCGTCTCCTGGACCAGATGGAGCGGGACGGGATCGTCTCGCCGATGGACGGCCCCCGACCCCGGGAAGTCCTGGTGAAGCCGGTGGAGCCCTGAGGAGCCAGATGCGCACCGCCGTCACCATGCTCGTGGCCGCCGGCCTCCTCCTGCCGGCGGCCGCCCGCCCGGAGGGGACGGATGTGGTGGGTCGGATCGAGGCCCGGTACCGGGCGCTCAGCAGCCTCGAGGGGCGCTACCTCCAGACCGCCACCCTGAAGCTCACCAGCCAGACGGAGCGGGCGACCGGCAAGTTCTTCCTGAAGCGGCCGACGATGATGCGCTGGGAGCAGGAGTCTCCCGAGCCCAGGCTGCTGGTCACGGACGGGGCGACCCTCTGGAGCTACTCCCCCCTGGAGAAGCAGGCGGTCCGGCAGCCGGTCGGCCCTGCCCTCCAGGCCTCCCCGTCCCTGCACTTCCTCTCCGGCATGGCCACCCTTGGCGCCGCCTTCGCCGTCGCCTCGGTCCTGGAAGATCCAGCGGGGGATGCCCTCTTCGTGAGTCTGACCCCGAAGAACCCCGATCCTGCGGTCCACCGCCTCATCCTCCGGGTCCACCGCCGGACGGGCGTGGTGGACCGCCTGACCGTGGTGGACGCCCTGGAGAACACGATGGTTCTGGAGTTCAGCGCCCTCCGGGAGAATCCCAGTCTCCCGGATTCCCTCTTCGCGTTCAGCCCGCCTCCGGGGACGGAGGTGATCCGTCCTCCTGCGCCGTAGGCGGGTCCGCTTGACGAAGGCCGCCGAGTATGGAACACTGCCACCCATCCCTCGCGCGCACTGCAGAGGCGTTGGCCGAGGCGGGTAGGGCCGCGTCCGGGGAGGAGGCGACGACCTGGTCTTCCGGGGCCTTCTCCCCGGTTTGCGTGGAGGCGAGGATGGCCAATGAGTCGTCCTTCGACATCGTGTGCCGGGTGGAGATGAGCGAGTGCGACAACGCGATCCAGCAGGCGATGCGAGAGGTCGCCCAACGCTTCGACTTCAAGGGGACCCGCTGCAGCATCCGGCGCGAGGAGGCGGCGATGCTCCTGCAGGCCGACGACGAGTACAGGCTGCGGTCCCTCACGGAGCTGCTGGAAGGGAAGCTGGTGAAGCGGAAGGTCCCGCTGAAGGCGCTCAGTTACGGGAAGGTCGAGGGGGCCGCAGGGGGGACGGTCCGCCAGCAGGTCGGGATCCAGCAGGGGATTCCGGTGGAGAAGGCCCGGGAAATCGTGAAGCGCATCAAGGCGAGCGGACTGAAGGTGCAGGCCCAGATCCGGGAGGACGAAGTCCGGGTCTCCGGGAAGAGCAAGGACGATCTCCAGGCCATCATCCAGGCGCTCAGGGAGCAGGACCTCGGCATCGAGCTCCAGTTCACCAACTACCGGTGAGTCCCGGACGGACGTCATGAGCGACCTCCTGCAGACGCTGGTCCAGGCCTTCGACCGCATGTCGGGGGCGTACGAGGTGATGGCCCGCCGCCTCTCCGGCCAGATCGAGCAGCTCGAGGCGGAGCGGACCGCGCTCCGGGGCCAGATCTCGGACCTGAGCCAGCAGCAGGCCGCCCTCCTCCGCTCCAACCAGGATCTGGCTCGCCTCACCGCCGACCTGTCCGGCAAGGTGGCCCTGCTCCAGCACCGGACGGAGGAGGTCGTCCGCCAGGACCAGCTCAAGTCCGATCTCCTGGCCACCGTCTCCCACGAGCTTCGGACCCCGCTCACCTCCATCAAGGGGGCCCTCTCCGTGCTCCTCACCGAGGACCCGCCCGCGCCCGAGGTCCGCGCCGAGTTCCTGGGAATCGCCCACCAGAATGTCGGGCGGGTGATGCGTCTCATCGGCAACTTCCTGAACCTCACCCAGCTCGAGGCAGGGCAGATCGGCCTCTCCCTCCGCCCCCTCGATCTGGCCGAGGTGCTGGCGGCCTCGGTGGAGCAGGTCCGCGGCCTCGCCGCCGAGCGGCGGGTCAGCGTCCAGGTGGAGCCCTTCGCGGCTCCGGTCCCTCTGACGGGGGACCCCGAGAGGCTGGAGAGCGTGTTCATCAATCTCCTGGACAATGCGGTGAAGTTTTCCCCCGAGGGGGCGGACGTGGCCGTGCGGGTCCAGGCGGACCCCCAGTGGGTCACGGTCCACGTGCGCGACCGGGGTCCCGGTATCCCGCCGGACGAGGTGCCCCGGGTCTTCGAGCGCTTCTTCCGCGGCAGCCCGGCCGTCACCCGGCAGCTCCCGGGGTCCGGCCTGGGCCTCCACATCTCGAAGGTCATCGTCGAGGCCCACGGCGGCCGAATCGGGGTGGAGAGCCGGCTCACGGAGGGGAGTACCTTCACCGTCAGTCTGCCGCGGGGGGGCTCGCGCCCCGGGGTCTAGGGCAGAGGGGCGCCCGGGCCGGAGGGCCGCCCCGGGCCGACTTTTCCCTTCCGGGCGGAACCGCGCATCGGGTATACTGAACTATTCCCGCTCCGTATTGGCGGAGTCGGACATGCCGGTCGTGCTCCTGGCCGAGGACGAGCCAGACATCGTCAAGCTGGTCACCTACATCCTGCGGCGGGAAGGGTTTTCCGTCTTGACCGCGACCACGGGGGGGGAGGCCATCGCTGTGGCTCGGCGGGGCGAGGTGGACGTCATCCTGCTGGACATCATGCTGCCGGAGCTGGACGGCTACGGCGTCTGCGCGGCACTGCGGGAGGACCCGCTGACCCGCCACCTGCCCGTCGTGGTCATGAGTGCCCGGGCCCAGGCCAAGGAAGTGAAGCGGGGGCTCGAGGCCGGTGCCGTCTCCTACATCACGAAGCCCTTCGAGCCGGCGCAGCTCACGGAGCAGATCCGGGCCGCGCTGGCGGCAGGCGCGGTCAGGAAGGCGCAGGGTGGAGCGGGGGACGACCGGCATCGTTGAGCCTGATGCTCCCCGGGTGGCTGCCTTCCCTGCGCCGCTCCGCGACGGGGCGGACCAGGCCCCGCTGCGGGACCACTCACCATTGGCCCTCCAGAACGCCGACCGTCTGATCCAAACGATCGGAAACGTGTTGCCTTGCGCAGCCATCCAGGCCAGCGGACCGCTGCTCGGCCGCGAGGGAGTTCTGCGGCGCCCGGCGGCGCCGTCCGCCGTGGCGGGAAGGATCGCGGGGCAGGGGCTGCCATGACCGAGAGGCGAGAGACAGCGGGGGAAGGATCCGGGACACCCGTGATCCTCGTGGTTGACGACGATCCGGGGATCATCCGGATGCTCCAGGTGACCCTCCAGCGTCGGGGGTTCGACGTTCTCACCGCCAGTTCGGGACAGGAAGCGCTGGAGCTCGTGGACCGGGAGCCGGTGGATCTCGTCCTCCTGGACATCATGATGCCTGGCCTGAATGGCCTGGAGGTTACCCGCGCGCTCCGGGCCCGTCCGGAGGAGGAGCGGGTCCCCGTGATCATCCTGACGGCGAGGGACACGGTCCGGGATAAGGTGACCGGCCTGGAGTTGGGTGCGGACGATTACATGACCAAGCCCTTCAACGGCGAGGAACTGGTGGCCCGGATCCGGGTCCAACTCCGCCTGGCGGGGATGGACCGGGCCATCCGGCGGCAGAACCGGGAGCTGGCCGGCCTGAACGCGGTGGCCGTCGCCGTCGGCCGGTCCCTGGATGTCCCGGAGATTCTGGGGGCGAGCCTGGAGCGGATGACGGAGGTAGAGGGGGTGGCCGCGGGCGCGGTCGTGGTCTGGGAGCCGGAGCGGGAGATCCTGACGCTGGCGGTGGAGCGAGGGCTCCCCCCGGCCCTCCGGACGGCCTGGTACGAGCAGCCGCTCACCACCTCCCCGTGGGGCGCCATCTTCAAGGAGCCGGGTTCCGGTCTCCTGGAAGACCTGGCCGCGGCCCCCGACCCGGCCCTGCGGATTGAGGCCGGCGGCCCCTACGGCAACCACGCCTGCGTTCCCCTCAGCGCCAAGGGGCAGACGCTGGGCCTGGTGCACCTCCTCTCTCGGGCCCCGCACCGCTTCGGGGCGGAGGAGATGCGCTTCTTCGCCGCCATCGGGCAGCAGGTGGGCATGGCGCTGGAGAACGCCCGCCTGTACCACCACACGCAGCAGCAGGTCTCCCAGATGCGGGCCCTGTACGAGGTCTCCTCCTCCATCACCTCCACGCTGGAGCTCCAGGAGGTCCTGCGGGCCCTCATCGAGCGGCTGCTGGACCTCCTGAAGGTGGATCGGTGCGTGGTGACCCTCTCGGACGTCACGGGCACGGCCGGCGAGGTGGTGATGGGGTACGACGGCTCCAAACCCATGCCCTGGTTCCACGGGATCGAGATCACCCTGGACCGCCACCCCGAGGTCCGCTTCGCCCTGGAGACCAAGAAGGCCCTGCAGATTCCGGAGGCCCTCCAGGCCCCACTGCTGACGACCGTCCGCAGCCTCCTGGCGCCCCTGCACGTCCGGTCCATGCTGATTATCCCGCTCCTCACGAAGGACAGGGCCCTGGGGGTGATCTCCCTCAGCAGCCTGCGGGAGCCCCGCCACTTTAGCGAGGGCGATGTGGAATTCTGCCAGATCCTGGCCAACCAGGCGGCCATCGCCATCGAGAACTCCCGCCTCTTCGCCGAGACCAAGCGGCTCGCGAGCACCGACGAGCTGACCGGCCTCTTCAACCACCGGCAGTTCTACCTCCTGCTCGGCCAGGAGGTGCGCCGTGCCCTCCGGTACGGGCGGAACCTCTCCCTCATCATGCTGGATATTGACTACTTCAAGGCCTACAACGACCGCTACGGGCATCTGGCGGGGGACGAGGCGCTGCGCCAGATCGCCCGGGTCCTGAAGACCAGGTCCCGGGACGTGGACATGGTCTCCCGGTACGGGGGGGAGGAGTTCAGCATCATCCTGCCGGAGACGGAGCTGCCGCAGGCGACGGTGCAGGCGGAGCGCCTCCGGGTGGCGGTGGAGGACCACAACTTCAGCCGGGGGGCCGAGGGGCACCTGACCGTCAGCCTGGGGGCGGCGGCGCTCGCGGAGGGGATGGACCGGCCGGAGCAGTTGGTCCACCGGGCGGACCAGGCCCTGTACGAGGCCAAGGCGGGCGGGCGCAACCGGGTCTGCCTGGCGGCGGCCCGCGTCGAGTCCCCCTAGGCGCGCCAGTGCCGGGCCAACTGACGTCGCCTCACGTCGTTCTCCGACCACGCTTCGCGTGGTGCCCGCGGCGGTCCTCAACGTACAAACGGCGTACGCCTCCGGCCGCCTCCTCCCTCGGGCCTCGTGATGCTCGTCATTTGGCCCCGCACTCTAGCCGTTGCATGAGCACGATCTACAATTCGTCAGGGGCGCGCCAGGGATGAGCGGGCCCCGCTCCCGGGCGGATCGCCTCCTGCTCCACGTGGTCACGTTCGGCGGGATCGGCTACGCCCCCATCGCCCCCGGCACCGCGGGCAGCCTCGTGGCCCTCCTCCTCGCGTGGGCCCTCGGGGCGTGGGGCGCGGCGGCCACGCTGTCCGCAGCCCTGGCCTGCGCGGCCGTCACGCTCCTGCTGGCGGGGCGGGCCGAGACCCTGCTCGGCCGGCGGGATCCCCCCGCGGTCATCCTCGATGAGATGGCGGGGATGCTCCTGGCGACGGTCGCGCTTCCCCGGCACTGGGCCTTCGCGGCCGCCGCATTCGGCTGCTTCCGGCTCCTGGACATCTGGAAGCCGCTCGGGATCCGGCGCGCCGAGGCGTTGCCCGGAGGGGCGGGGATCCTGGCGGACGACCTGCTGGCCGGTCTGTACACCAACCTCCTGCTCCAGGCCGTCTCGTCCCTCCTGGCCGGCCGGCTTCGACTCCCATGAACGCTGAGATCCTGACGGTCGGCACGGAGCTCCTGCTGGGGCAGATCGTGGACACGAATGCTGCTTTCATCGCGGAGCGGCTGGCGGAGGCCGGGATTGATGTCTACGTCAAGACGACCGTGGGGGACAACGCGGCCCGGATTGAGGCGGCGCTGATCCAGGCGCTCGGGCGCGCGCAGGTCGTGCTCTGCACCGGGGGGCTGGGCCCGACGGAGGACGATCTCACGCGGGACGTGGTGGCCAAGGTCACGGGACGCCCCCTCCGCCTCGCCCCGGCCCTCCTGACCCAGATCCAGGCCCGGTTTGCCCGGCGCGGGATTCCCATGCCCAAGAACAACGAGCGGCAGGCCCAGGTGCCGGAGGGGGCCGAGGTGCTGGAGAACCCGCGGGGGACGGCCCCCGGCCTCCTCCTGCGGCTCCCCCCCGACCGGACCGTCATCCTGCTCCCCGGCGTGCCGGCCGAGATGCGGCCGATGCTCACGGAGACCGTTCTCCCGCGCCTCCGGGAGGCCTACGCGCTCAAGGGGCAGATCCGCTCCCGCGTCCTTCGGACCACCGGGGTGAGCGAATCCAAGGTGGACGAGCGTCTGGGAGATCTCTGGGCGGAGTCCAATCCCACCATCGCCCTGCTGGCCCGGTCCGGCGAGATCCACGTCCGCCTGACGGCGAAGGCGGAGGATGAGGCGGCGCTCACGCGCCTGCTCGATCACCGGGAAGCCCAGGTGCGGGAGCGGCTGGGAGACATCGTCTTCGGTCGCGATGAGGAGAGCCTGGAGGTGGTGGTCGGCCGGCTGCTGCTCGCGCGAAGCCTCACCCTGGCCGTGGCGGAGTCCTGCACGGGGGGGCTGCTCGGCCACCGGGTCACCAACGTCCCGGGCTCCTCTGCGTACTTCGAGAGGGGGGTGGTGGTGTACAGCAACCGGGCGAAGACGGACCTCCTGGGGGTCCCGCCGGGACTGATCGCCGCCAAGGGGGCGGTCAGCGCCGAGGTGGCGGCCGCGATGGCCGAGGGGATGCGGGAGCGGGCCGGGATGGATCTGGCGGTGGCGGTCACGGGGATCGCGGGGCCGACCGGCGGGAACCCCGAGAAGCCGGTCGGCCTTACCTACATCGCCCTGGCTCACGCCGGCGGAGTAGCCGTCCACGAGTTTCGGTTCTTCACCGACCGGGAGCTGAACAAGCAGCGAGCAGCCCTGACGGCCCTGGACCTGATCCGGCGCCACTTGCTCGGCCTCCCGCCCGGTCCGACGCTCTAATACAAACGAGATAGATTGTGTGACAACAGGTCCGGGTGGCGCCGGATGCCGCCCCCTGGCCCCCGTAGCGGAGGGGGGGCCCATCGGCTCGTGGCCGATGGGGGGAACCACGGGAGGGTT
>JAHFDC010000151.1 GCA_023249205.1 Candidatus Methylomirabilota bacterium | reverse complement strand
CGCAGGTCCTCGGCAAGCCGGGCGGCCACGGCCCCTTCCTTCCGGGATGGACTCGGGATGCGGAGCAAGCCGATGAGGTGCTCGGTCAGCCGCTCGGAGCGGATCACCACCGGCGATCTTTGGTCGGGGTGGATTGGCGCCGGTCCTTGCCGCTCCGACGCTCGGGAAGGCCGGTGTGGATCCCCTTCTCGTCAATGTAGACGATCTGGCCGGGGTCCACCTTGACTTGGCGCCGCTGCCCCTTCCGGCGGGCGGGCTTGGCGGGGGCGCGCTTCGAACCCTTGCCGGTCATAGTCACCTCCTGGATTCGAAGCACACTGGATAGACGAGATCTATGAATGACACGACCGGCCGACGGGGCTGAGCCTCTCCGGCTCGGCAGCGGCGCATGCGTGCGCGGCTGCCTTGGCGCCCGATCCCGACCGCCGCAACTTCCGTTAGGCCGCCGGCGCCTGGCCTGCGGCTGTCCCCGGCCCGCCCTCATCCAGCAGCGCGGCAAGGGCTCCCGGGTCCGTCACCGGCGCCGAGCAGGTGAATCCCCGGCAGACGTACGCCGTCACCTGTCCGTCCACGGCCCGCTTGCCCTCGACGAGCGGCCCCGTGAAGGGCCGGCCGGGCGCGGCCGGATTCAGGTGCACCAGGACGCGGTTCGGCAGATACCGGCGGTGGATCGGCTCCAGCATGGCCCGCGTCGCGGGCGCCCCCCGGTCTCCCACGACAACGATCTCCAGCGGACCGCGGCTGGCGAAGTCGAGGGCCAGGAGAAGATGCCCGAAGCCGGAGGGGCTCTGCTCCATCTGCCGGAGTAGGCTCCGGAAGACCCTGTCGGCCATCCGCCGGTAGGCATCCTCGCCGAGGGCCGACGCAAACCGGAGGAGGTTAAGCGTGGCCACCGCCGTCCCGGAGGGGATGGCCTCGTCGTAGGCCGACTTCATCCGGGCGACGAGCCGCTCGTGATCCTTTGCGGTGAAGAAGAAGCCCCCCTCCGCCTCGTCCCAGAACTGCTCCAGCGTGACGCGATGCAGCGCCTCCGCCCGCCGGAAGAAGCGATCGTCCAGCGTCGCCTCGTACAGGTCCAGCAGCGCCGCCGTGAGGAATGCGTAGTCATCCAGGTAGCCGTGTAACTTTGCCTCGCCCGCCGTCCAGGTCCGGAGCAACCGCCCGTCCCGGGTGAGGTGCCGCTCGATGAAGTCCGCGGCCTTGACTCCGGCCTCGAGCGCCTCCCCGTGGCCGAGGACGGTCCCGGCCGCCGCGCAGGCCGAGATCATCAGGCCGTTCCACGCGGTCAGGATCTTCTCGTCCCGGCCCGGCTTGACGCGCTTCTCCCGGGCGCCGAATAACTTGCACTTGACCTGCCCCAGGAGCATGCCGATCTCGTCAGGGGTCTTCCCGAACCGCTGGGCAAGTTGCTCCGGCGTCGCCACCACGTGCAGGATGTTCTTGTGCTCGAAGTTGCCGGCCTCGCTCACGTCGAAGGCCCGGGAGCACAGTTCCCCTAACTCCGGCCCCAGGACCTGGAGGACCTCCTCCTTCGTCCAGACGAAGAACTTGCCCTCCTCGCCCTCGCTGTCCGCGTCCTGGGTGCTGTAAAAGCCGCCGTCCGGGTGGGCCATCTCCCGGAGGACGTACCCGATGGTCTCCCGCGCAATCCGGGCGAAGAAGGGATCGCCGGTCACCTGGTGGGCGTGCACATAGACGCCAATCAACTGCGCGTTGTCGTAGAGCATCTTCTCGAAGTGCGGGACGAGCCACCGCTCATCCACCGAGTAGCGGTGGAAGCCGCCCCCCACCTGGTCGTAGATCCCCCCTTCTGCCATCTTCCGGAGGGTGAGGGTCACCATCTCCAGTACGAAGCGGTCGCCCCGCGCCCCCGCCCGCAGGAGCAACTCGAGCGCCGACGGGTGGGGGAACTTCGGCGCCCGCCCGAAGCCGCCGTGCACCGGGTCCACGCTCCGGGACAGCGCGCGGACCGCCGCCTCCACCACCGCGGCGGTGGGCTCGGTCAGGGAGGCCGGGAAGCGGTTGAGGCGATCCAGGCCCTCCAGGAACTGGCCGACCGACGTCCGCACCTCGTCCCGATCCTCCCGCCAGGCCCTGGAGACCGAGAGGAGGATCCGGGTGAAGGACGGCAGCCCGTGGCGGTCGTCGGGCGGATAGTACGTTCCGCCGTAAAACGGCTCCCCGTCGGGCGTGAGGAAAGCGGTGAGAGGCCACCCCCCATGCACCCCCATCATCTGGACCGCGCTCTGGTAGATCCGGTCCAGGTCGGGCCGCTCCTCCCGATCCACCTTGATGGAGACGAAGTGCTCGTTCATCAGTTTGGCGGTCTGGGGATCCTCGAAGGATTCCCGCTCCATCACGTGGCACCAGTGGCAGGCGGCGTACCCGATGCTGAGGAGGAGGGGCTTGTCCTCGGCCTTGGCCTTCCTCAGGGCTTCTTCCCCCCAGGCGTACCAGTCCACCGGGTTGTGGGCGTGCTGCAGCAGGTATGGGCTCGTCTCGTGGACGAGCCGGTTCGTGTAGGTGTGGCTCATAGGATTTTTGCGGGGCGGCGCAACGGGGCCGCTATCGGCGTTTGCGACGTTGGCCCGAGTGTACCACAGGAGCGGGCGGGCAGCACCCCCAAACTGCCGCCGTGCCTCCCCCGCGCGCGGGCGGCGCTCTTCGTCACCAACCGATGAGGGGGAGGGCCTTCGCAACACCCCAGGCGAGGGCCCCGTAGAGGAGACAGAGGGCGACGACAGCGAGTGCCCGGGTGAGCTGGCCCCCGGCAGCGACGGCCCAGCCGTGCACGGCGTGGGCGGCGGCGGCCATGAGCGCAAGCGGGAGAGCCCCGAGGGCGGCCATGCGGAGCAGGGCCTCGCCCGGGGTGAGAGTCCGGGCGCCGACGGCAACCGGCCCCAGTTGGAAGACGAGATACGCCGAGGCAGAGAGGGGGAGGGCCGCGGCCAGGAGGAACATCGCCGCCAGCAGGCGCACCACCCTAGGTTGCCTCCCCGAGCGCCCGCCTAAGGAGGCGAAGAAAGACTCGGATGTTGCGCGCGTTCTGCCCCAGGTCCTCCCGCCCCACGCGGGAGGCGGACCGGACCGAGACCGTGGTGCGCCCCTCCCCTGCCGGCACGATCCGGATCGTCACGTCGTGCACGAGCCGCCACAGGGGGGTCCGGGCCTCGGCCTGGATGAGGCCGGAGGCCGGAACGGCCGTCACGACGGTCCAGCGGGGCAGAGTTCGAGCCACTGTCAGAGCAGCGTCGAAGGTCCGCGCGGGTGGGAGCGCCACGGTCAGGGGTTGCAGGTCCCGGTACTCGGGGGTCCTGCCGGTCTCGACCCGGTGGAGCGGCGGCCAGAGGATGGCGGTCCCCATCCGGGCCAGGGAGGGGACGACAAAGAGGGCCGTCAGGGCTATGGCAGCCAGGAAAGCCGTCAGGCGAATGAGGCGGCGCACCCAGGACTCCGCGAGGACTACGCGCGCCCACCCACTACCATACTCGCCATTCGACTAAGCTGCTTCCCCATTCCCTCCCTCTCGATTCAAAGTGAACGGCGTTCCCGGTGTCGCGTTTCAATCCTCGCCCGCCCCGCAGGCCGGGCGCTACACGCTCGGGGCGAGGCGTGACGTCAGCGCAAGTTCCCGGTGTGACCGAGCGAGTAGCGGCCCGGCTGGGGCCAGACCGTGAGGCCGTGCGGCTCCTTGCCCACGGGGATGGTCCTGACCTGGCCCGTCGTGGTG
>JAHFDC010000150.1 GCA_023249205.1 Candidatus Methylomirabilota bacterium | reverse complement strand
GTCATCCTCCACGAAGCGGATGTCGTGCTTCAGCGGATCAATCCCGAAGGCCCGGAGCGAGTCCAGGTAGATCTCCTGGATGTCGTCGGGGGAGGGCTTCAGGATGACCTGGAACTGATAGTAGTGCTGGAGGCGGTTCGGGTTCTCGCCGTAGCGGCCATCGGTGGGGCGGCGCGAGGGCTCCACGTAGGCTACGTTCCAGGGTTCGGGGCCCAGCACCCGGAGGAAGGTGGCCGGGTTCATGGTCCCCGCCCCCACCTCGATGTCGTAGGGCTCCTGGATGACGCAGCCCCTCTTGGCAAAGAAGTTCTCGAGGCCAAGGACCAGGTCCTGGTAATACATGCGAACCCCCGGAGAGTGTCGGGAGACAGCCGGCGTGCGATGGCGACTCGCGCTGCCCCCGGAGCATACCCGCACGCCGAAAAGGGTGTCAAGGGGCAGTCCGGTCGCCCCTCATTAGCGCCCGCCGCGGCGCGCGCCGCGGGGCATGCCGTCACCGCTTCCAGGAAGGAGACGGAGCGGAGGGGCGGCCGATTACTCCGCGGTGAGGGACCGCCGCCGCTCGCGGTGGTAATCGGCGAGCGTCGCATTGGCGGCGGTGATGGTTCCGAGCGCCTCGCTGACGGCCGCCAGGGCCTTCCCGGGCAGCGCCACGTAGAGCTCGTCATCCCCCAGATCGGTGTAGACCCGATTGCCGATGCACCCCGTGCTCGCGACGACACCGGAGGCGAGGGCAGCCGGCAGGGCCATGCACGTCGGGCGGCCGAGGAAGCCCACCGAGAGTCCTACCTGCGCGCGCAGCGCAGCCTCCTGGAGGAGCATCAGGCGCCCGGGTCGGCCCGCGACGAGCACCACGTCCGGGGGGGCGGGCGCATCAGCAAGCGGCGCGTAGATCACGGCTCCCGGGGTGCGGGGCAGCCGCGGGATCCCGGGAACCTCCTCTTGCCGCACGTACCCGAGTCCGGTCATGAATCCGAGCGTCCCGTCCAGCTCGCCTGCGCGCTCCGGCGGCAGTGGGATGCTGTGCGTGTAGGACCCGATGGCGCAGTGGTAGTGGTCGCTCGGGACCGTGTAGAACGTCCGCCCGGCCGCGGCCAGCCGCCAGAAGGAGCACCCCGAGGGCTCAACGCCGGCGAACCGCGGGACCCCCGGCGGTGCCGTCTCGGCGAAGGTGACGGCGACGGGGCGCCGCCCCAGGGCCAGCGACTGGACCAAACGCTCCTCGATGCGCCGATAGTTCATCATCTCTCCTCTCCATGACTCCGCATCAACAGAGCTCGCCGCGTCACCGCGGGCGGGCGCTCGCGGCCATCAAGGTGGCGTCAGCCGTTTACGTCTCCGAGCGGCGCCGCGCTCGCCGCCAGCGCCTCCAGGAACGAGGCGGAGCGGGGGGACCGGCCGACCCGCTCCAGGTAGACCGCGCGCAGGAGGGCCCGCAGCTCTTCCAGCGCCGCGGCGGGGAGCGCGGCGCGGGCCGCCGCCCGGAACTCGGCCCGGAGGGCCCCCCGCAGGAACCCCAGGGCCTCCGGGCCGACCGGGAAGGGGTCGGGCGCAGCAGGGCCGCAGGCGGCGCAGAGGAGGCCCCCCTGTCGCGGGCTGAAGGAGGCCAACCCCGTCTCCGGGACAGCCCGGCGGCACCCCACGCAGCGCCTGAGCTCGGGGAGGTAGCCGAGCAAAGCAAGGAGGCGCACCTCGTAGGCCCGCAGGGCGGCGGCGGGCGGCCGCCCCTCCTCCAGTTCGCTCAGGATGCCGAGCAACAGATCGAAGAGGCCACCCGGCGGCTCCCCCTCCTCCACCGCGCCCCGCAGAAGGTCCACCGCATAGGCGGAGGCCCCCAGGCGGTCGAGGTCCGTGCGCAGGCCGGCGTAGGGATGCAGGATGCCGAACTCGCTCACCCGGTGCAGGTCCCGGTTCGGCCGCTCGAAGTACAGGAGCTGGCCGTAGGTGAACAGTTCCAAACTTCCGCCGAAGCGGCTCCGGATCCGCCGCGCGCCGGCCGCCACCGCGCGGACCTTCCCCGCGACCCGGCTGAGGAAGACCACGATCCGGTCCGCCTCGCCCAGGTTGTGGCCCCCGATCACAATGGCCTGCGTGGCCTTGAGGGGCATGGGTGTCGTCCTGCTACCGCCAGCTTCCCCCGGCCTTCTTGTAGCCCTTCGTCGTCATGCACTGCTCGTATGCGGTCCACTCGCTGGTGCCCGCCAGGCCCTCCGACGCCTTCTCCGCGTCCCGGGTGCACGCGGCGTGGTCTTCCTGGAGCTGCCGGTCGCTGCCCCCCGGCGGCGACGTCCACCGGTAGGTGTACGTGCACGCGGCAAGCACCACCAGCCCGAGTGCAACCGCCAGGCGCCGCATCAAGACATCCCAGTGGGGGTGTTCATCTGTCCCCCCTCCATTAGAGGGCCGATCGGATCTTCTCGGCCGTCGCCCGGATCTGCGCCAGGTCGCCCGGGACGAGCCTCCAGGTCAGGCCCTTGGCGTCCCGGTGCCAGCGGGGAATGACGTGCATGTGAAAGTGCGGCACCGACTGGAAGGCGGCCTCGCCGTTCGCCTGAAAGAGGTTGATCCCGTCGGGGCTGAGCGCGGCCTCCAGCGCCCGGGCCATCCGCCGAACGGTCCGGATCACGGCGACCAGGTCCTCCTCGCTCGCCTCCGTCAGCGTCGCGGCATGGGCCCGGCTCATCACCAGGACGTGCCCCTCGTTGATCGGATTGATGTCCATGAAGGCCACCGTCCGGTCATCCTCGTGGAGTTTGACCGCGGGGACCTGTCCATCGCGGATTTTGCAGAAGACGCAATCCATCGTCGCCCCCCCTTGCTCTTCCACACTACGATTGCAGGTAGCCCAGGCGGCGCAGCTCGTCCTCGCTCTGGCGCCACTTGGGCCGGACCTTAACCCAGAGTTTGAGGAACACCCGCGCCCCGAGCAGCGTCTCGATCTCGCGGCGGGCTCGCTCGCCGATCCGTTTCAGCATCTGGCCCCCGGCGCCGATGAGAATTCCCTTTTGGGAATCCTTCTCCACGTAGAGGGTGGCCAGGACATCCACGAGGGGCCGCTCGCCCGGCCCGACGTCCGGTTCCCCGACGCGCTCCCCGCGCGCCGGCCCGGCCTCTCCGGACGCGGCGTCCCCAGGGAAACCCTCGGCCGCGTCGGCCCTCAAGTCCTCGCCCCGCGGCTGGCCCGCGAAGGGGGCCTGGCCCGCCCCTCGCTCCCGGACCGCCTCCACCTCCACCGCGACCGCGTAGGGGATCTCCTCGTGGAGGAGGTGGAAGGTCTGCTCCCGGATCAGCTCCCCGATGATGAACCGCTCCGGCTGGTCGGTGATCTGCTCCGGCGGATAGAGGGGCTCGCCGGGCGGGAGGAAGCCGACGAGGAGATCCTCGAGCCGGTCCAGGTTGTCGCCCGCGGTGCAGGAGATGGGGACGATCCCGGTGAACTCGCGGACCGTCCGCAGCCGGTCAATGAGGGGGAGGAGCGCCGGCTTCGGCACCAGGTCCACCTTGTTGATGGCCAGGAGGACCGGCGTCTTGACCTCCTTCAGGTTCTCCGCGATCAACGCATCATCGTCGGTCTCGGGCGCCGCCGCGTCCACCATCCAGAGAATCAGGTCCACCTCGGTCAGCGTCGCCAGCGCCGCCCGCACCATGGCCCGGTTGAAGAGGCTGGTCCCCCGGTGGATCCCCGGGGTGTCCAGAAAGACCACCTGGGCTCGCCCGGTGGTCCAGATGCCGGCGATCCTGTTGC
>JAHFDC010000018.1 GCA_023249205.1 Candidatus Methylomirabilota bacterium | reverse complement strand
GGAGGGGGCGCCGGCCCGGCGCGCGGGCCCGCGCGGTTCACCGACGGTAGCGGCCGTGCGCTCCCTCGACCCCCGTTCGACCGTCGCCGCTGCCCTCCTGGCCGCGGCGCTGCTCTTGCTGGGTGTCTGGCCCCACCTCACCGCTCTGCTTCGCGGGGAGTGAGCATGGTCTACCAGGTGCGGCTGGAGCAGTTCGAAGGCCCGCTGGATTTGCTGCTGCATCTCATCCGGATCCACGAGGTTGACATCGCCGACATCCCGATCGCCAGGATCACGGAGGAGTACTTCCGGGTCCTGACGGAGATGCAGGACCTGGACCTGGCGGTGGCGGGGGAGTTCCTCGTGATGGCGGCCACGCTGGTCTATATCAAGTCCAAGATGCTCCTCCCTGCCGCGGAGGGGGAGGAGGCAACCATCGAGGAGGAAGATCCCCGCCGGCCGCTCGTGCAGGCCCTCCTGGAGTACCAGCGGTTCAAGACGGCGGCCGGTGATCTGGCGGGCTTCGAGGAGCGGCGGCGGCGGATCTTCGGCCGGGTGGCCCCCCTGGAGGAGGCGCCGGCGCGGGGCCCCCTGGAACTCAGCCTGTTCGACCTCCTGGCCGCCTTTCAAGATGTCCTGAAGCGGGCCGCGCGGCGCCCCGACGTCGAGGTCACGCCCCGCCCGTTCCGCGTGCGGGAGCGGATGGTGGAGCTGCTGGAGCGGCTTGCCCGCGAGCGGCCGCTCGGGTTCCTCGGGCTCTTCCCCGCGGACGCGGACCGCCGGACGGTCATTGTCACCTTCATCGCCCTCCTGGAGCTCCTCCGGCAGGGGGTGGTCCGGGTGCGGCAGGCGAGTCCCTTCGGCGAGATCCTGATCTACCCGCTGGAGGAGGCGTGAGCCTCGAGCCGGTCGCGGCCCTGGAGGCCCTCCTCTTCGCCACCCCCGAGCCGCTCCCCCCGGAGCGTTTGGCCGAACTGCTCCCCACGCTCTCGGGCGAGGAGATTTCAGCCGCGCTGGCGTCGCTCAAGGCCCGTTACGCCTCGCCAGCCTCGGGCCTGATGCTCGACGAGGTGGCGGGGGGCGTGCGCCTCGCGACGCGGCCGGAGGCAGCTGAAAGCTTGGCCCGCCTCGCGATCGTCCGCCCGAGCCGTCTGTCCCGGCCTGCCCTGGAGACGTTAGCCATCATCGCCTACCGCCAGCCGATCACGAAGGCCGAGGTGGAGGCCATCCGCGGAGTCAACATTGATGGTGTCCTCCGGACACTGGGGGAGCGGGGACTGATCCGGATCCTCGGGAGGAAGCGGGAGCCGGGCCGTCCCATGCTGTACGGGACCAGCAGGGCCTTCCTGGAGTATTTCGGCTTTCAGGACCTTTCGGAGCTTCCCACCCTGCGGGAGATCGAAGCCCTGGTGGCCCCTTCTCAGGCCTCCCGCCCGGCCGAGCACGCCCCCCGGGAGGAGCCGGAGAGGGCAGCCCCCACAGCGGACTCCGCGGCTGGCCCGGCCGCCGCCGTGCCCGCCGGTTCCGGGTCCGATCCGGTCCCGGAGGAGAGCGGGTGAAGGGGACCGGGGAGCGGCTCCAGAAGATCCTGGCCCAGGCCGGGTTCGGCTCCCGGCGCTCCTGCGAGGGGCTGATCCGGGATGGGCGGGTGGCGGTGAACGGCGTGGTGGTCCAGAAGCTCGGGACCCGGGCCGATCCCGCGGCGGACGCCATCGAGGTGGACCGCCGCCCCCTCCCCCGGGCGCCGGCGCGCGTCTATCTGCTCCTCCACAAGCCCCCGGGCGTCGTGACATCGCTCCGCGACCCCCAGGGCCGGCCCGTCGTGACCGACCTGCTGCCCGGCCGGCTCCCCCGCGTCTACCCCGTCGGCCGGCTCGATTTCGCCTCCGAGGGGCTCCTGCTGCTCACCAACGACGGCGCGCTCACGCAGCGCATGCTCCACCCGGCGTTCGGCGTCCCCCGGACGTATCACGCCCGGGTCCGGGGCGTTCCCTCCGCGGCCACGCTCACCGCCATGTGCCGGGGGGTCCGCGTGGAGGGTGAGCGCCTGCGGGCCCGCGGGGCCTCTCTCCTCAAGGCGACGGATCGGAACGGGTGGGTGGAGGTGGTGGTCGCGGAGGGGAAGCACCACGAGGTCCGCCGTCTCTGCCAGGCCCTGGGGCACCCCGTCCTCCGGCTGCGCCGGGTCGCCTTCGGGCCGCTCAGGCTCGGGCGGCTGAAGCCGGGGGAGTGGCGGCGTCTCACCGACCGGGAACTCGCGGCGCTGCAGGCCCTCGGCAGGACAAGGCCCTTGAAGGCCCCCGGGCCTTAGGCTATAGTGCGGTCACCTTTCGCGCCGGGGGCGCGGGTGGGCGAGGGCATGGACCTGGGCGAACTCCGGAAGCAGATTGACGCGATAGACCAGCAGATCCTGGACCTGCTGAACCGGCGGGCGGCGGTGGTGCAGCAGGTGGGGCAGGTGAAGCTCCGGGAGGGGATGGACTTCCACGCCCCCCAGCGTGAGGAGGAGATCCTGGAGCGCCTGACCAGGGGGAACCCCGGCCCCTTCCCGGTGAGAGGGGTCCGGTCCGTGTACCGGGAGATCATCTCCGCCTGCCGCGCCCTGGAGCATCCCCTCCGGGTGGCGTACCTGGGACCCCGGGCCACCTTCACCCACCTGGCCTGCCTGAAGCGGTTCGGAGAGGCGGCCGAGTACGTCCCGGTCCGGAGCATCCGGGATGTCTTCCAGGAGGTGGAGAAGGAGAAGGCGGCGTACGGGGTGGTGCCGATCGAGAACTCCACGGAGGGGGTGGTCAGCCACACCCTGGACATGTTCGTGGATTCCGACCTCAAGATCGGCGGGGAGATCCTCCTCGATGTCTCACACCATCTCCTCTCCCGGAGCGGGGAGAAGGCTGCCATCGAGAAGATCTATTCCCACGCTCACGCCATCGCCCAGTCGCGGCGGTGGCTCGAGGCGAACCTCCCCCACGTCCCGGTTCTCGAGGTGGCCTCGACGGCCGCGGCCGCCGAGACCGCCAGCCGGGATCCGAACGCCGCGGCGATCGCCTCCGAGCTGGCGGCCCGGCTATACGGCTTGGAGGTGGTTTCGGCCCGGATCGAGGACGCGGCCAACAACTTCACCCGGTTCCTCATCGTGGGTCGAAAGCCTGCCCCCCGAACGGGCCACGACAAGACCTCCATTCTCTTCTCCATCAAGGACCGGGTCGGCGCCCTCTACGGGATGCTGGAGCCCTTTGCGGAAGGGGGGATCAACCTGACCAAGATCGAGTCCCGCCCTTCCAAGACGAAGGTGTGGGAGTACCTCTTCTACGTGGACTTTGAGGGGCACGGCGAGGACCCGCGCGTGGAGCGGGCCCTCGCGCGCCTCTCGGAGCAGTGTCTCTTCCTCAAGGTGCTCGGCTCCTATCCCAGCGAGAAGAAGCGCGCCCCCTCCCTCTAGGAGACCGCGTGGCCCGATCGCTGACCGCCATGGCCTCCCCGCACCTGGCCTCCCTCCTCCCCTACAGCCCCGGAAAGCCGATCGAGGAGGTCGAACGGGAGTTCGGGGTGGCCGGGGCGGCCAAGCTGGCCAGCAACGAAAACCCCTTCGGTCCCTCGCCGCTCGCCGTCAAGGCGATTCGGGAAGCCGCCGCTGGCGTGCACCGCTACCCGGACGGGGCCGGGACCGTGCTCAGGGCGCGCCTGGCCGAGCACCTTGGGGTGGAGGCGGTCCAGATCGCCCTGGGCAACGGCTCGAACGAACTCCTGGACCTGGTGGCAAGGATCTTCCTGGAGCCCGGGGACGAAGCCGTGATGGCGTCCCCCGCCTTCATCGTCTACCGGATGGCCTGCCAGGCACTCGGGGCGTCGGCGGTGGAGGTGCCCTGCCGGGACTTCGTCCACGACCTCGAGCAGATGGCGGCGGTGGTGACGTCCCGGACCAAGCTCGTCTTCGTGGGCAACCCCAACAACCCCACGGGGACGGCGGTCTCCCCGGCGGCGCTGGAGGCCTTTGTCCGCCGCCTTCCCCAGGAGCCTCTTCTGATCCTGGATGAGGCCTACTGGGAGTTCCTGGCCGAGCCCGAGCGCCCGCGGAGTCTGGACTGGGTCCGGGAGGGGCGCCGGTGCTTCGTCCTGCGGACCTTCTCCAAGGTGTACGGGCTGGCCGGGCTCCGGATCGGCTACGGCGCCGGCCCGCCCGAGCTCATCGGCCTCCTGGACCGACTCCGGGCCCCCTTCAACGTGAACGCCCTGGCCCAGGTGGCCGGAGCCGCCGCCCTCGAGGACGGCGCACACGTCGCGCGGACCGTCGCGGGGACGGCGGCGGGCCGGGCGGCGCTCGCTGCCGGCCTCACCGCCCTCGGATTCCCCCCGCTCTCGAGCGTGACCAACTTCCTGCTGGTGGACGTGCGGCGGGACGGGGCAGCCGTGACCGAGGCTCTGCTCCGCCGCGGCGTCATCGTCCGGCCCATGGGGGGGTACGGGTTGCCCACCCACCTGCGCATCACGGTTGGGACGCCCGACGAGAACGCCCGGGTCCTGGAGGCCCTGAGGGCGGTCCTGGCCGCCTGAGGAAGGAGCGGTATGGTCATCGTCATGCGGAGCGGCGCGAGCCAGCAGGAGATCGAGCAGGTCGGCAAAAAAATCGCGGCGTACGGGCTGACCCCCCACGTCTCCCGGGGGGTGGAGCGGACCATCATCGGGGCCATCGGGGATGAGCGGATCCTCCGGGAGGTCGCGTTCGAGGCGCTTCCCGGGGTCGAGAAGGTCCTCCCGATCCTCAAGCCCTTCAAACTGGCGAGCCGGGACTTCAAGCCCGAGAAGAGCGTGATCGGCGTCAACGGCGTGGAGATCGGCGGGAACCGGATCGCCGTGATCGCCGGCCCCTGCTCCGTCGAGGGGCGGGAGATGGTTCTGGAGGTGGCCCGGACCGTCCGGGCGGCCGGCGCGCACCTGCTCCGGGGCGGGGCCTTCAAGCCCCGGACCTCCCCCTACACCTTCCAGGGGCTGGGGGAGGAGGCGCTCCGGTACCTGGCGGAGGCCCGGGAGGCGACCGGGCTCCCGATCGTCACCGAGTTGATGGATCCCCGGGACGCGCCGCTCGTCCTGAAGTACGCCGACTGCATCCAGATCGGGGCCCGGAACATGCAGAACTTCCGCCTGCTGAAGGAGGTCGGGATGCACCGGAAGCCGGTCCTGCTCAAGCGCGGGATGAGCAGCACCATCAGGGACCTGCTCATGTCGGCCGAGTACATCCTCTCCGAGGGGAACTACAACGTCATCCTCTGTGAGCGGGGAATCCGGACCTTCGAGGACTTCACCCGGAATACCCTGGACCTGAGCGCGGTCCCTGCCCTGAAGTCCCTCACGCACCTGCCGGTCATCGTGGACCCGAGCCACGCGACCGGGAAGTGGGACCTGGTGCCCGCCATGGCGCTCGCGGCGGTGGCTGCCGGGGCCGACGGACTCATGGTGGAGGTGCACCCCAAGCCGGAGGATGCCCTCTCGGACGGCCCGCAGGCGCTGGTACCGAAGCGCTTCGAGCGCCTCATGGCGGACCTGACGGCGCTCGCGCCGGTGGTGGGGCGGACGGTGTAAGCGGACCCCGAGGGCGGGGCGCGGAGGGGATCGGATGGCGCGGGGGCGACCGGGGAGGGCGGGTGGATCCCTCTTCCGCCGGATGGCGGTGGTGGGGGTGGGCCTCATCGGCGGAAGCCTGGCTGCGGCCTGCCGCAAGCGGGGTCTGGCGGAGGGGCTGGTCGGGTTCGACGCGGACGGCAGCGCGCTCCAGGAGGCGCTCGCCCTTGGCCTCGTGGATGAGGCGTGCCCGGATGCGGCTGCTGCGGCGGACGGCGCGGACCTCGTCGTCCTGGCCGTTCCGGTCGGGGCCCTGGAGGAGGTTGCGAGCCGCATTGCGCCCGGCCTCACGCCGGCAGCGCTGGTCACCGACGTCGGGAGCGTGAAGGGGAACCTGGTCGGTCGCCTCGAGGGCCGTCTCCCGGCTGGCCGGTACGTCCCGGGCCATCCCATCGCCGGCCGGGAGCGCTCCGGCCCCGGCGCCGCCTCCGCGTCCCTGTTCGAGGGGGCCCGCTGCGTCCTCACCCCCACCCCCCGGACCGGCCGCCAGGCACTCGCCCGGATCCGACGCCTCTGGGAGGACGTGGGGGCGGTGGTGGAGATCATGGACCCTGCGGAGCACGATGCTGTTTTCGCGGCCGTGAGCCATCTCCCCCATGCGGTGGCCTATGCCCTCGTGAACGCCATGCTGGACCTGGAGGCTGAAGGGCAGGATGTCCTCCCCTATAGCGCGGGTGGTCTGCGCGACTTCACCCGGGTGGCTGCCTCCGACCCCACCATGTGGCGCGACATCTTCCTGGCCAATCGGGAGGCGCTCACGGATGCCCTGGTCCGGTTTCGGAGCGCCCTGGCGAGGCTGGAGGCCGCCGTCACCGCAGGGGACGGGGCGGCCCTCTGGACCGAGTGCGACCGTGCTCGCCGGGTCCGCCGCGAGCTGGTCTAAGGAAGGAGGGGCGTGCCCACCATCCCCGTGGACGGACGGCGTCGCCGGGAAGTCGCGGTGCTGGTGGGGGTGCGCACGGGCCGCGCGCCCCGCTGGGCCGCCGAAGACTCGCTCGAGGAGTTGGCCCGCCTCGCCGAGGCGGCCGGTGCCTCCCCGCGCGTGACGATCCTCCAGGAGCGGCCAGCGCCGGACGCGCGGACCCTCATCGGGGCCGGCAAGGTGGAGGAACTCCGGAATCTCTGCCGCGAGGGGGTGGACCTCGTCATCGTGGACGAGGATCTGAGCGGGAGCCAGCAGCGGAACCTGGAGCGGGAGCTCGGCTGCAAGGTCCTGGACCGGGCCGGTCTGATCCTGGACATCTTCGCCCAGCGGGCCATGACCCGGGAGGGGAAGCTCCAGGTGGAGCTGGCCCAGCTCCAGTACCTCCTCCCCCGCCTGACCCGCCAGTGGAGCCACCTCGAGCGGCTGGGAGGCGGGATCGGGACCCGGGGCCCCGGCGAGACGCAGCTGGAGTCGGACCGGCGCCGGCTCCGGACCCGGATGGCCCGCATCCGGCGGGACCTGGGCAAGGTGCGCCGGCACCGGGGCCTGCTCAGGCGGCCGCGCCGGAAGATCCCGATCCCCACGGTCGCGCTTGTCGGCTACACCAACGCCGGCAAGTCTTCCCTCCTGAATGCGCTCACCCGCGCAGGCGTCCATGTGGCCGACGAGCTTTTCTCCACCCTGGACCCGACCCTGCGGAAGGTCCACCTCCCCTCCGGGCGGGCCACGCTCCTCTCCGACACGGTCGGCTTTATCCGGAAGCTCCCCCCGCAACTCGTGCAGGCCTTCCGGGCGACGCTGGAGGAGGTGCAGGAGGCCGATGCGCTGGTGCACGTCATTGACGCGAGCCACCCGCGCGCGGGGGAGCAGCGCGCCGTCGTGGAACGGGTCCTCGAGGAGCTGGGGGTGGTGGGCAAGCCGGTCCTGGCCGTCCACAACAAGGTGGACCGCTTGCCGGAGGCCGCCGCCGCGGCGCTCGCCCGGGAGGAGGGGGCCGTGGCCGTCTCCGCCCTCACCGGGCGGGGACTCGATGATCTCCGCAAGGCGCTGGACGCCCTCCTGAAGGCGACGGCGATCGGCCGCCCGGGCTCCCGTCCGCCGGTCCTAGCAGAGGAGCGGCGCCAGGGATGAGGCCTCCGGGCTTCCAGGGGATCCTGGTCCTCGCGCTCCTGGCCGGCTGCGCCGCCCACGAACTGCCGGTGGCCGTGGTGGATAACGCCGAGTACAGCGTGGCGACCGGGATGCGATTTTTGGGCCGGGGGCAGTACGGGCCCGCCCTGGCGGAGTTCGAGCGGGCCCGGGCGCTCAACGAGAACTTCGCCCCGGCGTACCTGGGGATCGCGCTGGCGAAGGCCCACGTCGCGGACGCCGGATCCGCGATGGCCGCGCTGGAGGAGGCCCGGCGACGCAACGCGACGAGCGTCCATGCGACGGCAATCCGGGTCCTCACGATCCTGAAGCCTCCGAAGTGGTTGGACCAGGCGGAGCGGGAGTTCGAGGCGGGCGGCGGGAAGAGCGCCCGGGATCCGGAGCTCCTCCTGGCCATGGGGCGCGCCTACAAGGCCGCCTTCGCCTTCGACAGGGCCGCGGCCCTCCTCAGCCAGGTCCTGGCGCAGAAGAGGGGCGGGGAGGCGGAGGCGGTCGAGGAGGTCCGGGCCCTGGAGAAGATCCAGCGCGCCGCGCCGGCCAGCGAAACGGCCAAGCGGGTGGCGCTGAAGGGTCAGGTCACGCGCGGCGAGTTGGCCGCTCTGCTGGTGGAGGAGATGGGCTGGCCCCGCCTGCCCGAAGCCACGCGGCAGGCGGTGGAGCCGGCCATGGCCTATTCCTTCGCGACGGATCTGGAAGAGTCACCCCACCGGGAGGTGGTGGAAGGGCTGCTGACCCGGCCGGTCCGGGGCCTCCGCCTCTTCCCGGATCAGACCTTTGCGCCGGATCTCCCCGTCTCCCGGGAGGTCTTCGCCATCGTCCTGGAGGACATCCTTCTCCGCGTGAAGGGGGATGATCTCCGGGGGGCGGCCCCCGTCACCTCCGGCTCTCCCTTCAGTGACCTGCCCGCGGACCACTTCGCGTTGAGCGCCGCCATCCTGCTCACCCGCGGCGGCATCCTCGAGGGGCGCCCGGACGGCAGCTTCGGCCCCCGGGAGAGCGTGCCGGGGCCGGACGCGCTGCTGGCCCTGCGAAGGCTGCGGGAGGTCCTGCAGGCCCCGTGAACCTCCCGAACGGCCTCACCCTTATCCGTGTCCTGCTGGCGCCCGCCATCGTCATTCTGCTGGTCTATCACCACACCGGGGCCGCTCTCGTCACGTTCCTCGTGGCCGGCCTCACGGATGCCTTAGACGGGTTTTTCGCGCGCTCCCGGCGACAGCGAACAGAGTTGGGCCGGATCCTGGACCCCCTGGCCGACAAGGCGCTCGTGGACTCGGCATTCGTGGCCCTCGGGATCCTGGGGAATCTGCCCATCTGGCTGGTGATTATCGGGGTCAGCCGGGACGCCATCCTGGTCGCTGGCTCC
>JAHFDC010000149.1 GCA_023249205.1 Candidatus Methylomirabilota bacterium | reverse complement strand
GGGGTCTTCGACGGGGTGCACCTGGGCCATCAGGCCATCCTCCGGGGGGTGGTGGCGGAGGCAGGGCGGGCGGGGACGCCCGCGGTCTTCACCTTCCTCAACCACCCCCTCACCGTCCTCAACCCCTCCCGCGCCCCCCGGCTCATCACCCCTCCCCCCTTGAAGGCCCGGCTCCTCGAGGAGCACGGGATCACGCTGACCATCGGGGTCCCCTTCACACCCGCCATCGCAACTCTCTCCCCCGAGGCCTTCGTCCGGGACGTCCTGGTGGGGCAGGTGGGGGTCCGGGGTGTGCACGTGGGGGCCGACTTCCGGTTCGGGCACGGACGGGAGGGGAGCCCCGAGGACTTGCTCCGCCTGGGGACGGCCCTGGGGTTCACGGTCACGGTGGTGCCGGAGGTCTCGGTGGGGGGCACACCCGTTCACTCGACGCTCATCCGGGAGCACCTCGGGACGGGGAAACTCCGGGAGGCGCAGACGCTCCTGGGGCGTCCCTACCTGGTGCTGGGAGCGATCCAGGCGGGGGCCGGACGGGGGAAGGCGTTGGGCTTCCCCACGGCCAACCTGGAGGGGGGCGAGGTCCTGGTACCGGACGGGATCTACGCGGGCCTCGCCAGAGCGACCGGTCCGTGGCGGAAGGCCGTCATGAGCCTGGGGGTGGCCCCCACGTTCGGCGGCACCCGGAGGCAGTTGGAGGCGCACTTCCTTCCTCCGCTTCCCGAGGCGATCGGGCCGGGGGTGGAGCTGACGGTGGCCCTGCTGCACCGGATCCGTGACGAGATCCGCTTCCCGGACGCGGCGGCCCTGGTGGCCCAGATGCGCCAGGACGTCACCTTCGCCGAGCGCCTCCTCGCGGACGAGGAGCCGTAACGGGCGGCCCGGAAATGCCTTTACAGGGATGTTTTTCGTATGATAGCCTATCTACCTGAAAACATTGAGGATGCGCCCGGTGACCCGGGCGCCCCGCTCCGCGGGTCGAAGGGGGGATCGAGATGGCGAAAGCCCTCGCCAAGAAGACAGACGTCATCGGCCAGTTCAAGGTCCACGAGAGTGACACCGGATCACCCGAGGTGCAGGTGGCCCTGCTCTCGGGCCGGATCGGCTCCCTCGCGGAGCACCTGACCCTCCACAAGAAGGACCATCATTCGCGCCGCGGCCTCTTGAAGATGGTCGGCCGGCGCCGGAAGCTTCTGGACTATCTCAAGAGTAAAAACATCAACCGATACCGGGCCCTCATCGAGCGTCTGGGCATCCGGAGGTAGCCGCCCGCGCGCGGCCGGGACGATCCGAGCGGCGCGGGGGAAGGCTGGAGAGAAGAACTCATGGTTGATCGCTTCGAAACGATCGTCGGAGGGAAGCCTCTCAGCATCGCGTTCGGGTCTGTCGCCCGCCAGGCTGACGGGGCGGCCTGGGTCCGCTACGGGGATACCGTGGTGCTGGTCACCGCCGTGGCGGCGAAGCAGCCCCGGGAGGGGATTGACTTCTTCCCCCTGACGGTGGACTACCAGGAGCGCGCATACGCGGCCGGGAAGATCCCCGGGGGTTTCTTCAAACGGGAGGGGCGCCCCCGGGACGCCGAGACGCTAGCCTCCCGCCTGATTGACCGGCCCATCCGTCCGCTCTTCCCCAAGGGGTACCGCCGGGATGTGCAGATCATCGCCACCGTGCTCTCCGCCGACATGGAGAACGACCCGGATGTCCTGGCCATCGTCGGCGCGTCAGCGGCCCTGACCGTCTCTCCGATCCCGTTTCTCGGGCCCATCGGCGCCGTTCGGGTTGGGCGGGTGGATGGCCACTACGTCGTGAATCCGACCTACAGCCAGCTGGAGAAGAGCGACCTGGACGTGGTCGTCGCAGGGACGCGGGAGGGAGTGATGATGGTGGAGGCCGGGGCCCGGGAGGTCCCGGAGGAGATCGTGCTGGAGGCGATCGCGGTCGGGCACAAGGCGCTTGGCGAGCTGTGCCGGATCCAGGTGCAGTTCCAGCATGCGCACGGGAAGCCCAAGACGCCCTTCACCGCGCCTCCCCCCGACCCTGCCCTCCTGGAGCGGGTGGGGGCGGCCTGCCGGGAGCCGATTCGGGGTCTGGCCGCCGGTTTCGCGAAGGAGGAGCGGGCGGACCGCCTGGCGGGGATCCGGGAGCGAACGATCGCCCCCTTTGCCGGGGAGCCGCCCGAGGTCCTGGCCCAGGTACGGGAGCTAGTGGACCAGATCGAGAGAGAGGAGATGCGCCGCCTGCTGATCCAGGGGGGAATCCGGGCCGACGGCCGCCCGCCGGAGGCCATCCGCCCCATTCGCATCGAGATCGGGCTGCTCCCCCGGACCCACGGCTCCGCCCTCTTTACCCGGGGCGAGACCCAGGCCCTGGTCACCACGACCCTGGGGACCTCCGAGGATGTCCAGCGGCTGGACAGCATCGAGGGGGAGGGGTTCAAGCGGTTCATGCTCCACTACAACTTCCCCCCCTTCAGCGTGGGGGAGGTCCGGTTCCTGCGGGGACCGGGGCGGCGGGAGATCGGCCACGGCGCCCTCGCCGAGCGCGCCCTGCTCACGGTGCTGCCGCTCCCCGAGGAGTTCCCCTACACGCTCCGCATCGTGAGCGACATCCTGGAGTCCAATGGCTCCTCCTCGATGGCGACCGTCTGCGGCGCCTCCCTCTCCCTGATGGACGCCGGCGTCCCGATTCGCGCGGCCGTGGCGGGTGTGGCCATGGGGCTGGTGAAGGAGGGAGAGCGGGTGGCCATCCTCACCGACATCCTGGGGGTAGAGGACCAGCTGGGGGACATGGACTTCAAGGTGGCCGGGACGCGCCGCGGGATCACGGCCATGCAGATGGATATCAAGATCGCCGGCCTCACCGCCGCCATCTTGGGGGGGGCGCTCGAGCGGGCGCGGTCGGCGCGCCTCTCCGTCCTGGACCAAATGGAGCGGGTTCTCGCCCAACCCCGGGACCACATCTCCCCCTACGCGCCCCGGATCATTTCGTTCAAGATTCCGGTGGACAAGATCCGGGAGGTCATCGGCCCAGGCGGGAAGATGATCCGGAGCATCATCGAGGAGACCGGGGTCAAGATTGACATCAGCGACGACGGGACCGTGGAGATCGCCTCCGTGGACGAGGCCGCCGCCGCCAAGGCCCTTGGCATCGTGCACAAGATCATCGAGGTCCCCGAGGTGGGAAAGATCTACACCGGCAAGGTCAAGAAGATCACCGACTTCGGCGCTTTCGTCGAGATCCTCCCCGGCACCGACGGCCTCCTGCACATCTCCCAGATCGCGGAAACGCGGATCGTGCGGGTGGAGGACGTCCTGAAGGAGGGGGACGAGGTGACCGTCAAGGTGATCGAGATTGACCGGGCAGGCAAGATCCGCTTGAGCCGCAAGGAGGTCCTCCGGGACCAGCAACAGCGCGAGAAGCGGTAAGGTCATGCCCCGTTCCCCCCTGATCCGGAAGGAGGTCCTGGCGAACGGCCTCACGGTGCTCACGGAGCGGATGGCGGCCGTGAGGTCCGTGGCCCTGGGGGTCTGGATCGAGGTCGGTTCCCGGGACGAGGCGGCGTCGCAGGCCGGGGTCTCTCACTTCCTGGAGCACATGCTCTTCAAGGGGACGGAGCGCCGGTCGGCGGAAGCGATCGCCCAGGAGATCGAGGCGGTCGGGGGACGGCTGGACGCCTTCACCTCCCGGGAGCACACCTGCTACTACGCCATGGTCCTGGGGGCGCACCTCCCGCTCGCGGTGGATCTCCTCGCCGATCTCCTCCTCCGGCCCCGCCTGGATCCG
>JAHFDC010000148.1 GCA_023249205.1 Candidatus Methylomirabilota bacterium | reverse complement strand
AAGGGTGGTCCGCCCGATCCCGAGGGCCCGGGCGGCCAGGCTGAGGTTCCCGTTCAGTTCGCGGATCCGACGGAGGATCAGTTCCCGCTCCATCTCCTCCAGCGTCCCGGCTGCGGGCGCCGCCTCATCCTCTCTTCCCTGCGGACCATTGCGGATGGCCTCAGGGAGCTCCTCCGACGCGATCAGGGGACCGGCGCTGAAGGCGACCGCCTGTTCGACGGCGTTCTCCAGCTCCCGGACATTCCCTGGGTAGTCGTAGGCCTGGAGCATCGTGAGAGCCTCCCCGCGGAACGCCTTGACCGGCTTTCCCAGCTGGCGGGTCGCGGCACCCAGGAACTGGTGCGCGAGGAGCGGGATGTCCTCCCGCCGAGCCCGCAGGGGGGGGAGATGCAGGGCGACGACATTCAGGCGATAGTAGAGATCCTCCCGGAAGGCCTTCTCCCGGATCGCCGCGGCCAGGTCCCGGTTCGTGGCTGCCAGGATCCGGACATCCACGCGGATGGGCCGGTTCTCCCCGAGGCGACGGATGACCCGGTCCTCCAGGACCCGGAGGAGTTTCGCCTGGATGGCAGGCGGGGTGTCCCCGACCTCGTCGAAGAAGAAGGTCCCGCCATGCGCCTCCTCCAGGAGGCCCTTCCGGCTGGCCACGGCCCCGGTGAACGCCCCTTTGATATGGCCGAACAGTTCGCTCTCCAGGAGTTGCTCGGGGAAGGCGGCACAGTTGACCGAGACGAATGCCTTCGTGGCGCGCAGCGAGCGGGCATGGATGGCCCGAGCGACCAGTTCCTTGCCCGTCCCGCTCTCCCCCGTGATCAGGACCGTGCTGTCGGTCACGGCCACCCGGGCCGCCTTCGCCAGGACCGCCTGCATCGCCGGGCTCTGCCCCAACAGGTGCTCGAAGCCGACCCGAGTCTGTATATCTTCACGCAGCAGTCGCACCTCGGTCGTGAGGCGGGCCTTCTCGAGGGCGTTGCGGACCCGCACCAGGATCTCCTCCGCCTGGAACGGCTTGCCGACGAAGTCGAACGCCCCCAGGCGCATGGCCTCCACCGCCGCCTCGATGCTGCCGTAGGCGGTCATCACGATGACCTCGGTCCGGGGCGCGGTTTTCTTCGCCGCCGCCAGGACCTCCAGGCCCCCCACGGGGGTCATCTTGAGATCCGTCATGACCAGGTCGTAGATCTCCCGCTCCAGGCGGAGCAGGGCCTCGGTCCCCCCGGCCGCCTCCTCGACCTCGTACCCCTCCCGCTTGAGGCTGATGGCCAGGCTCCGCCGCATCCCCGGCTCGTCGTCAACGACCAGGATCCGTGGCATCGGCACGCCCCTCCCGGAGCGGCAGGAGGATGCGCGCCACCGCGCCTCCCGCCGCCCCGCCCTCCAGCGTCAAGGCCCCTCCATGCTCCTCCACGATGCGACGGGCGATCGGGAGGCCGAGGCCGGTCCCGTCCGGCTTGGTGGTGAAGAAGGGCTCGAAGAGGCGCCCCTCGGCCCCCCGGGGCGGCCCCGGCCCGGTGTCGCTGATCTCGAGGGAGAGCCGGCTGGCACCGTCGGCACCGGGCCGCAACCGGGCTCGCGTGAGGAGCCTCCCGCCCTGTGGCATCGCCTGGGCCGCGTTGAGATAGAGGTTCCAGAGGACCTGGCTCATCTGGTGCGGGTCGAGCAGGAGGCGGGGGAGGGCGGGGTCCAGAATGGTCTCGACGCGCACGGCCGGGTGACACCGCTCGTCCTGCTCCAGGGCCACCAGCACATCCTTGATGAGCGCCGCCAGGTCGGTCTCCTGCACGGCAAGCGGCCGGGGCCGGCCGAACACCAGGAAGTCCGAAACGATCTCGTTCAGGCGGCCAGCCTCCCGCCGGATGATCTCGAGGAGCTCCGCATCCTCTCCATCAAGACGCAGGCTCCGCTGGAGCGTCTCGGTGGCGTGGCTGATGGCCCCAAGCGGGTTGCGCGTCTCGTGGGCGATCCCGGCCGCCAGCTCGCCGATGGCGGCCAGCCTCGCGGACCGGACCTGTTCCGCCTGCGCGGCGACCAACGCCTCGTGAGAGCGGCGCAGCCGCTCGTACAGGCGAGCGTTCTGGACGGCGACGGCCGCCTGACTGGCGAGGGTGCTCAGCGTCTCGATCTGCTCCCCCGTAAAGGGGACAGGGCGCCGGTTGACCACCCAGAGGATCCCCAGGATCTCCCCGTGGTGCAGCAGCGGGAGCGCTGCCGCCGCGGTGACGCCTTCCCGGCGCACCTGGTCGTCAAAGGGATGCGTGATCCGGGAGTCTGCCAGATAGTCTGCGGTCACGAAGGGCTCTCCCGACTCCAGAACCTTCCCGCCCAGCCCCTGGCCGAGGACGATCCGGAGGCCCATGAAGGCCGGCGTCGGGCTCCCGGCGCTCGCCGCGACCGTGGCGATCTTCTCCTCCGGATCGTAGGGGGCGATGACAGCGGCATCGCTGCCCACCAGCTCCCGGGCGTGGCGGACGATGGCCTGGAGGACGTCGGAGAGACGGAGGCTCGAGGAGAGGTGGCGGCTGGTCTCGAAGAGAGCCTGGAGCGATTCCGCCATTTTGTTAAAGGCGGCCGCGACCTCCCCCAGCTCGTCCCCGGAAGGGACCGGGATCCGGCGGGAGAGTTTCCCCCGGGCCAATTCCCGGGCCGCCTCGGCCAACTCCTGCATCGGCAGCGCGACGCGCCGTCCCTGAATGAGAGCCAGCCCGATGCCGGCCAGGAGCGCGAGCGCCCCGAGCAGGAGAATCGAGTTGCGGGTATCCCGGATCCCCCGGAGCGGCTCCTCGAGCGAAATGGCGAGGCGCGCGACGGCCCGAGGGGAATTCAACACGAGGACGGGGGCGGCGAAGTCCAGGGCCCGCGTCCCGCCTTCCAGGAGGACTTCCCGGACCCGGGGCGCGTCCACCCGCAGCGCCCTGAGGCTCTCGGCGTCATCCAGGACCCGTCCCACCTGATCGGGGTCGCTGTGGATGCGGGCGAGGCCGTCCAGGCTCAGGAGCATCGCGGCGCGGATATCGGGACGGCTGGCGATGCTCTGGACGGCGCCCTGCAGGAGCAGGAAATCGTCCGCCACGATCCCCTGGACGCTGCTGAAGGCGAAGAGCCGCACGAGGTGCGTCCCCTCTTTCCGGATCTGCCCGAGCAGCGCCCGCTCCTGGAGGAACAGCACGCTGGGGAGGAGAGCGCCGAAGAGGAGGACGACCGAGGCGGTGAGCTGGAGGGCGAATTTCTGCCGGAGGCTCAGGCGGGCATACCGTGTCCGCATCCAGCCCATGGCGTGCCCTCTGGGGACAGCGCGAGCGGGCGACAGGATCACGCTGGAGGCAAGCGTTGCCAGGCGAGAGAGCGATGTCCGGAAAGGTGCCCCTCTCATAGCCCGGCGCGCTGCCCGTGTCAAGGCCCAAGGCCCTTGACAGCCTTCCGGGGCAATGATAGGAGGCGGACCACGGCCGCCAAGGGGGGTTGCGTGCGCCTCTCGACGCACCGTTGCATGCGCCGGTCCGCCGAGGAGGACCTGGCAGCCGCCCTCCGCCAGGCTGCGGTGGCGCTGGCGGCGAGCCGGGGCCGGGCGGGGCGGTCCGGACGGGTCGGGAACATCGCCTACCTCGAGGATGACGGGACCCTGCTCGCCCCCGGCGGGGAGTGGCTCCTCGCGCCGGCGACCCGCCGGTTCTTCGCCGAGGCGGCGGCCGACGCCTTCGACTTCGTCTCCTTCTTCCCTCAAACGGGCCCTGACGGGGGAGCCTTCCACCTCCTCATCCGGAACAGCGACCGGGGGATCGGGAAGCCGACCGTGGATCACCGCGCCTCCTACGGGGCGCCGTCGCGCCTCCA
>JAHFDC010000147.1 GCA_023249205.1 Candidatus Methylomirabilota bacterium | reverse complement strand
CCTCGAGGTACGCCTCGTCCACCGCCCGGTAGGCCCCGAGCACCAGCAGGACCGCCAGGGCCAGGTTCTTCCAGACGAGCGAGACCACGATGCCGAGCCAGGTGAAGGCGATGGACGGTGGGTCGTTCAAATTCACCAGGCCGACCTGGGCCAGCGCCGAGTTGAGGGTGCCGCGGGGGGCGAGCAGGACCCGCATGCCGTGACCCACGACCACGAAGGGGACGAAGAGAGGGACCTTGAAGAGAAACTCCACCGCTCTGTGCCCCACGATGCGCAGGTAGCCGCAGAGGAAAATGGCGAGGCCAATGACCAGGACGAGGCTGACCACCGAGATCCAGAGGGTGTACAGGACGTCGAACTTGTAGAGGCGCCAGATCAGGGCGTAGTTCCCCAACGACCACTCGCCGTCCCGGAGAACACTCAGGTGGGCCGAGGAGAGGAACGGGAGGAAGAAAAGCCAGACGACGATGGCCAGGGGGGGCGCCGCGATGGCGAGACTGAGGAACCGGGAGGGTCGCATGGGCTGAGGGCTACGGGCGGCAGGCTACGGGCGGAAACGCGCTCCGCCCGCAGCCCCCGGGGCCGTCGGCCCGCCGCGCTCAGTTCTCTTCGTAGGCCGTCAGAAGGTCCTTGAAGTACGCGCTCAGGGGAAAGGAGAGGCCGTACTTCGCCAAATCGTCCGGCGGCACGTCCTGGAAGAGCAGGGTCTTGGCCTTCTCGGAGACATGGGGCAGGACGTGCTGGCCGTCAATCCCCGGATACCAGCCGTTCCGCTCCACGATCACCCTGGCCTGGATCTCCGGGGAGGTGATGAACTCGACGTACTTCTTGGCGACCGTTGCGTTGGCGGCCTGCTTCGGGACGACCAAGTACATCGGCTGCCCCGGGAAGCCCGGCGAGATCAACTTCATCCGCATCTTGGGATCCATGCGCCCCTGGTTCTTCAGGTCAACCAGCATGTCCACCCAGACCGGGCCCATGGCGATCTCGCCCCGGTTCAGCCGGTCCAGGGTGTCGTTGTTGCCCGTGGTCAGGACCGTGGGCAGCCCCTTCAGTTCCTTGATGGCGGCCGGCCAGCCGGCCTGGGCGGCCTTGTCGTAGGGGCCCTTGGCGTACTTCTCGTACTGGCCGGTCTTCCAGTAGGCCCAGCCGGTCGTGAAGGCGACGCCGCTCATCCCCCCCTTGACACCGTTGTACCCGAACTTCTTCGGGTTGGCCTTGACCCACGCCACCAGCTCCTCGAAGGTGTTCGGGGGGGTCTTCACCATCTCCGGGTTGTAGGCCAGGACCACCTGGCTGTGGAACATCGGCATCACGTAGCCTTCCACGTTGAAGCCCAGGGCGTTCCGGCCATCAGCCGCGGTCATCAGTTTATAGGTGGCGATCTCCGGGGCGTACTTGGCCACCAGGTCCTGCTGGATCAACTCCGCCATCACGATCTGGTGGACGATGGCCACGTCCACGTCCCACTTGGCCACCGCGGCGTCCTTCTGGCTCTTGAGTTTGTTGACGATCACGCGGCTGCCCGGCTCTCCCGGGCCGCTCCCGACCGCGTTGATCTTCACGCCGGGGTTCCGCTTCTCGAACTCCGGCGCAAAGATGGTGCGCTGCAGGTCGTGCATGTTCGTGTCGCCGGCCGTCACGACGTTGAGGGTAACCTGCTGAGCCGTCGTGAGGCCGACCCACCCCAAGACCAACCCGAAGACCAACACGACCAGGACGCCGAGCATCCTCCCCCCGGGTACACGTGGCCTCATGGGAGCCCTCCTTCTTGTGGGAAACATTGCGCGGGACGATCCCCGCCGGGGCGGCCGCCCCGGCCTCAAGGTGAGGCTATGATATGGCCCGTGCGACCGAAAATCAAGCGGGCTCGGCACGCCAGGCTACAGCAAGGTTACGGTGCCGGCCTGGAGGCCGGGGCCTCCGCCCGCAAGGCGGCGAGCAGGCTGCGAACCGTGGCCGGCGCATGGCCCTGGTAGCGGTTGTTCGCGAAGGCAAAGATGGAGGCGCCGGACTCCCCGTATCGCCGGATCCGCTCCGCCCAGCCCGCGATCTCCCGGTCTCGGGTGATCCGTACCCGGTCGAAGGACTCGTCCGGGATGTCGGCCCGCCGGCCCAGCAGCCGGATGACCGTGAAGTCCGCCGTCAGCCGGTCCAGGCGGGGCATGTAGTGCAGGTCGTGGAGAACAAGGGCCACCTTCCGCTCCCCGAGCATCTCGAAAAACCGGTCGGTCAGCCACGAGCGGTGCCGGACCTCCACCGCGTAGCGGAAGGTCGGCGGGAGCCCTTTCAGGAAGGTCGTCAGGTTTTCGAACTGGTCCGCCTGGAATGTGTACTCGAACTGGAAGATGAGCGGCCCGCACTTCTCCCCGAGGCGCCCCACCCGCTCCAGGAACAGCCCCACCTCGGCCTCGCAGCCCTGGAGGCGCTTCTCGTGCGTGATGACCTGCGGCACCTTGGCCGCAAAGACGAACCGGGGCGGCGTCGCCGCCGCCCAGCCCTCCACCATCCGCGCCGTGGGGATCCGGTAAAACGTCGAATCAATCTCGACGGTGTCGAAGTGCTCAGCGTACCTCCTCAGATAGTCCGCCGGCGCCGTCCCGTCGGGGTAGAACACCCCCGCCCAGGACTTGTAGGACCAGCCGGACGTGCCCAGCCGGACGGTTGGCTCACCGGGCGCCCGCACGACTCGCGGGCTCCGGGAACTCATCGCTCCAACTCGGCAACCCCGTATTGACTCGTCCTGAGGCCATCCCGCGGCTCCCCCGCTGCGCGCTGCCCGGAGCGATCAAGCGCCCGGCTGCGCCGCGGTCGCGGGCCTCGCCCCTTCGCTGATCGCCTCCTGGATCAAAGGCCAGCCACCTGACTGGTCCCCCCCGCGCTCCTCTACTGGCGGACGAAGGTCAGATCGGTCTCGAGCTCGATGCGATTGGAAACTTTCAGGAACAGCAGTTCCGGGATCTGCATCCCGTGGTTGGTGAAGGTGGTCGCAAACTTCGCCCGGACCTTGATATTGTCGGTAGTGAACCCGAACCGCTTCTGGTTCTCGACCTGCTCCGGCGTCAGCTTGACGTAGGTGACACGGGCGTCGGCCACGGTCTCGACCGGCTTGCCTTTGATCGTCAGGATGCCCTTCACCTCGGCCGGCATCTCCTTTCCCGGCTCGACCGGGCCGGCAATGTCCACGCTCTTGATTTCGAAGATCGCCCAGCGGTTGGCCTCGCTCGCCTCGGTGTCGAGGAAGTCCTTCCCCCGCATGTCGGCGTCGCGCTTGTCCACGCCGGTCCTAACGGTGTTGAGGTCAACCCTGATGGTGCCGGCGGCCGCCTGGGGTCTGGCCGGGTCAACGGTGAGCGAGCCGGCAACCCCGGGGCCCGCGGTGTTCCCCACGAAGGTCTCAAGCGGCGCGTCAATCTTGAACGTGGCGCGGGAAGGGGTCGGCAGCAGCTTGAAGGTGATCGTTTCCGCCCGAGCCAGGACGGGTACTCCCGCTGTGAGAAGGACGACCAGCAAGCCCACGGAGAGCTGTCGTGTCATCGGGGCCTCCTTGTGAAACATCGGGTGCCGAAGGATGCGGCACGCGTGACCAGGACAGCCAAGCAACGCCCGCCCTGGCTCCACCAGGTTGTCATAATGGTAAACCCCCGGGTGAACCTTCGGGTTCCCCGGCCGCGAACTCGGAATCCCGCGTCGTGGCCGCGGGTTCTGGCCTCGGTCTGCCGGACCTCGGGGCACGCGAGTCGGTCAATGACAGGGAGTTTTTCCGTGCCAGGACATCCCTACACCGAGACCACGAAAATGTGGTGGATGCCCTCGGCCCCGGGCCGCGGCTAGGAAGC
>JAHFDC010000146.1 GCA_023249205.1 Candidatus Methylomirabilota bacterium | reverse complement strand
CCGTGGACCGGGTCTGCCGCCTGAACGCGAGCCTGGGGGAGGCGTTTGCCGAGGCCGCGCTCGGCTGCCTGCGGGAGGCCGGAGTCGCGCCTGAGGAGGTCGCTCTCATCGGATCGCACGGCCAGACGATCCACCACCAGCCACCGGGTCCGGAAGCGCCGGGCCCGCCGGCCACCCTGCAGGTCGGAAGCCCGGCCGTCATCGCTGAGCGGACCGGGATCACCACCGTCGCCGACTTCCGGCCGCGGGACATGGCCGCGGGGGGCGAGGGGGCCCCGCTCGCTCCTCTGTTCCATGCCGCCGTGTTCCGGGTGCCCGGCAGGGCACGCATCGTCCTCAATCTGGGGGGAATCGCGAACGTGACCTATCTCCCTCCGGGGGCGGGGACCGATGAGGTCCTGGCTTTCGACGTCGGGCCCGGAAACAGTCTCCTCGATGCCCTGGCCGCGCACCTCAGCGGCGGGACCGAGACCTGCGACCGGGACGGGGCACTGGCGGGGCGGGGGCGGCCGTCGCGGGCCCTCCTCGCCCGGCTCATGCAGCACCCGTTCCTGCGCCGCCGGCCCCCCAGGAGCACGGGGCGGGAGACCTTCGGCCCGGCCTTCCTCGAGGGGATCCTGGCCTGGCCGGAGGCCCACGGGGTCACGCCACCCGACCTGGCCGCCACCCTGACCGCTTTCACGGCCCGCGCCACGGCCGAGGCCATCACCGCCTTCCTCCCCTCGGGCGCCGCCGATCTCCTCCTCTGCGGCGGCGGATCGAGGAATCCCGCCCTGGTCAAGGCGCTCGCAGAGGCGTGTCCCGATCTCCGCTGCCTCGTGACCGACGAGGCCGGCTTCCCTGCTCGCGCCGTGGAGGCGGCGGCCTTCGCCCTCCTCGCCTACCTCACGGCCACGGGCCGCCCGGCCAACGTCCCGGCCGCCACCGGTGCCCGCGCCCCCGTGATCCTGGGGAGCATCACCCCGGGGCGCACCCTCCCCCGGCTCCCTCTCCCGGAGGCCTGATGCCCCTCTCGGGCTACGGGCCGGCCGCCCGCGCGATCCTCGACCGGATCGAGGCGACGCAAGGGCAGGCGCTGGAGAAAGCGGCTGGCCTGATCTTCGCCTCGCTCAAGGTAGGTGGCGTCCTGCACGTCTTCGGGAGCGGCCACTCCCACGCCGTGGCGGAGGAGGGATTCCATCGGGCCGGGGGCCTAGTCCCCGTGAACCTGATCCAGGAGGCCTTCCTCACGCCCCTGACCGTCCCCCGCAAGAGCGGGCAACTCGAGCGGGTGAGCGGGATCGCCGCCGTCCTCCTGGAGGCGAGCGGCGCCCGGGAGGGCGAGGTCCTCCTGGTGATTTCCAACTCCGGGATCAACGCGGTCCCGGTGGAGATGGCCCTGGAGGGAAAAGCGAGGGGCCTCACGGTCATCGCCCTCACCTCCCTCGCCCACGCGCGGGCGACCGCCTCCCGGCAGGCGAGCGGTAAGCGTCTCTTCGAGGTGGCCGACTGCGTCCTGGATAACTGCGGCGAGGTGGGAGACGCCGCCGTGGTCTATCCCGGCCTGAGCGCCAGGGTCGGCCCGACTTCTCTTCTCGCCGGGGTCTATCTCTTGAACAGCCTCGTCTGCCGCGTGGTGGAGCAGTTCCTCGACGCCGGCCTCACCCCTCCCGTCTATCGGAGCGCGAACGTCCCGGGGGGGGATGAGCACAACCGCGCCCTCGAGGCGCGCTACCGGGACCGGATCCCCGCCCTGTGAGCCCGGTGCTCCTCGCCCGCCCTGTCCTTTTCGCCCTCGCCCTCCTTCTGGCCCTGGCCGGCAGCGCCATCGCAACCGGCCCCGCCCGGGTGACGCGCGTCCTGGACGGGGACACGGTCGTCCTCCAGTCCGGCGAGCGGGTCCGCTACCTGGGGATCAACACGCCGGAGACGGGGGAGGCCTTCGCCGCCGAGGCCACCGCCCGCAACGCCGCGCTGGTGCGGGGGCGGGCCGTGACGCTCGAGACCGATACGGAAATCCGCGACCACTACGGGCGGCTGCTGGCCTTCGTCCACGTCGGGGGAATCTCCGTGAGCGCGACCCTTCTCCGGGAGGGGCTGGCCCACGTCCTCCTCATCCCGCCGAACGCGAAGCACGCGGAATCGTTCCTTGCCCTCCAGCGCGAGGCACAGGAGGCGCGGCGGGGGATGTGGGGCGCAGGCGGGATCCGCGGGCCATTCAAGATCACCAGCGTCCGTGCCGATCCCCCGGGAGACGACCGCGAGGACCCGAACGGGGAGTACGTCCGGATCGCGTGCGTGGCGAAAGAGCCCGCCTCGCTCGCCGGCTACACCCTCCAGGATCGCTTCGGTCACCGCTACCGGTTCCCGCCCCTCACCCTGCATCCGGGATACACGGTCCTGGTCTTCTCAGGAGAGGGGACGGACCAGCCCGAGGAGGCCGGGCAGGCGCGCCTGTACTGGCGGGCCGGCGGCCCCGTCTGGAACAATGACGGGGACGAGGCCACCCTCCGCGATCCGGCGGGGACCGTCGTGGACCGGGTCGTGATCCGGCCGCGGCGGTCGGGGCGCCCGACCCCGGTGACGCCCGGGGGGCCCCGCACGTGAGGCGAGCGGCTCCCCTGCTCCTGACCGACGCCCGGATTTTCACTCCCCGGGGGGAGATCCCCCGGGGGTACGTGGCGCTCACCGGGGACCGGATCACTGCCGTCGGCCGCGGAGCGCCGCGGGGGAAATCCGGCCGGAGCCGCTCCCTCGAGGGGCGTCTCATCCTCCCCGGGTTCGTGGATCATCAGGTGAATGGCGGGGGCGGCTTCGACTTCGCCGACCCCGACCCCGCGCATCGGGCGGCGGCGGCCACCTTCCACCTGTGCCACGGCACGACGACCCTTCTCCCGACCATCATCACGAATACCCTGCCGCGCCTCACGAGCGCCCTCGCGGCGATCGCCGCCGATCTCAGGGCGGCGGCGCCCGATCTGCCCCGCATGCCCGGCATCCACCTGGAGGGGCCCTTTCTCAACCCGAAGCGCGCCGGCGCCCATCCCCCGGAGGCGATCCACCCCGCCCGGCTCGAGGCCCTCGAGCGCCTCTGGAAGGCAGCCGGCGGGATGATCCGGCTGCTCACGCTGGCGCCGGAGCTGCCGGGCGCCCTCGATATGATCGCCGCGGCCGCGGCGCGCGGGTGCCTCGTGGCCATGGGGCACACCGATGCCACGGCGGAGGAGGCGAGCGCCGGGATCACCGCCGGGATCCGTCACGCCACGCACCTGTTCAATGCGATGGCGCCTCTCGATCACCGGGCGCCCGGGGCTGCCGGCGTGGCGCTGGCCGATCACCGGGTCAGCGTGGGCCTGATTCCCGACGGCGTTCACGTCCACCCGACCGTTCTCGCCCTCGCGCTGCGCCTGAAGGGCCCCGCGGCGACCGCCCTGACCACCGACGCCGTCAGTCTGGCCGGCTGCGCCGAGGGGCAGGAGCCCGGGCGCGTCTTCACCCTCGGGTCCCAGCGGGTCATGCTCCGGGAGGGGCGCGCCATCACGGCGGAGGGGACGCTCGCCGGGAGCCTTCTCACGATGGACGCTGCGCTCAAGCGCGTGGTACAGTTCGGCGCGGCGAGCCTGCGGGAGGCCGCGCGGATGGCGAGCGGGACGCCGGCCCGCCTCCTGGGCCTCACGGACCGGGGGCGGATCGTTCCCGGGGCGCTGGCCGACCTGGTGATCCTGGAGGAGGACCTGACGCTCCACGAGGTCCTGCTGGGGGGTCGGCCGGTCCCGCGGCCGGAGATCCCGAGGCCATAGCGAAGGACCCCGCGCGCGATGTACGACCTGCTGATCGCCGATGCGCTTGTGTACGACGGGAC
>JAHFDC010000145.1 GCA_023249205.1 Candidatus Methylomirabilota bacterium | reverse complement strand
CCGTCCCTCCAGGAAGCGGCCCACCAGGAAGAGAGCCGCGCCGATGCCTAGCAGGGTCAGTTCCGGACCCATCCCTTGCTCCTCCGTCAGCCCCACGTACAGTCCCACCAGCAGGTTCCCCATCCCGAGGAGCTGCAGTATCCTGCCGGCCATCCACACGGGCGATCCTCCGGGCCGGCGCTCACGGGGCAGCGCGCGCCACGAGGCTCCCCGCCGCCCGGAAAGACCAGCCCGGTGCAGGCCGAGGCGGCGCTGCGGCCAGGGCGCGCGACGCGCACGCGGTTGGGAAAGAGGGCCGGGCGGCAGGGCGCCCGGCACTATACCCAATCCCCGCTCGGGCTGTCAACGCGCCACGCGATCAGAGAAAGTCACGCCGGGGGAACGGGTGGGAACGAATCGGGGCAGGTTCGCGCTCAGAACAGGCCGAGTTCCAGCCTGGCCGCTTCGGACATCCTACTCGGGTCCCACGGCGGGTCCCAGACCACGTCCACCTTCGCGTCCGTCACGCCTGGGACGCCCTGGACCTTGTCCCGGACCTCGGCGGGGAGTGAGCCGGCCGCCGGGCAATTTGGCGAGGTGAGAGTCATCCGGATCCCCACCGCCCCCGAGGGCTCCACCTTGATCTCATAGATGAGGCCCAGCTCGTGGATATTGACGGGGATCTCCGGGTCAAAGCACGTGCGCAGGGCCTCAATGACCTGTGCCTCGATCAGGGTGGCGTTGATGTTCGTGATGTCCATGGGAGCTCCTGACGTCACGCTGCGGCGGGTCCGCAGGAAGCCGACCCGCCCCCGAAGCGCCTACTCGGTGGAGACCGGCTCCTGTCTCCCCTCCAGCGCGGCGCGCAGGGTATGCCACGGCAGCGTCGCGCACTTGACCCGAATCGGGAACTCGCGCACGCCGGAGAAGGCGGCCAGTTTCCCCAGGCCGCCAGCATCGAAGGCAGCGCCCCCCTCCCCGGTGACCATCTTGTGGAAGGCGTGAAAGAGGGCCTCGGCTTCCGCCCGGGTCTTCCCCTTCACGCTCGCGGTCATCAGCGAGGCGGACGCCTTGGAGATCGCGCAGCCGGACCCCTGGAAGGCGATGTTCCCGATCCGGTCATCCGCCAGCAGAACATACACCCTGACCTGGTCGCCGCACAGCGGGTTGTGCCCCTCCGCGGTCCGGTTGGCGCCCTCCAGCCGGTGGAAGTTGCGCGGCGCCTTATTGTGATCGAGGATCACCTCCTGGTAGAGGTCGCGGAGGTCGGACATCAGCCGAACAGCTCCCGAACCTTGTGCATGGCGGCGGCGAGCGCGTCAATCTCCGCGCGCGTGTTATAGAAGGCCAGGGAGGCCCGGGCGGTGGCCGGCACCCCGAAGCGCTGCATCACCGGCATGGCGCAGTGATGGCCCGTCCGGATCGCAATTCCTTCCCGATCCAGGATCGTGCCGACGTCGTGCGCGTGCACGCCCTCGAGCACGAAGGAGAGGACGCCCACCTTCTCCTTCGCCGTTCCGATGAGCCGCACGCCCGGGATCGCCGCCAGGGCGTCGGTGGCGTAGGCCAGGAGGTCGCCCTCGTACGCGGCGATCCTCTCCAGGCCGATGCCGCTCACGTAGTCCACCGCTGCGCCGAGCCCGATCCCTCCGGAGATGTGGGGGGTCCCGGCCTCGAACTTGAACGGGATCACGTTGTAGAGGGTCTTCTCGAATGTCACCGAGAGGATCATGTCCCCGCCGCCCTGGTACGGGGGCATGGCCTCCAGGAGGGAGGCTTTGCCGTACAGGGCACCGATCCCCGTGGGGCCATAGGCCTTGTGCCCGGAGAAGGCGTAAAAGTCGCAGTCCAGCGCGCGGACGTCCACTGGGAGGCGGGGCGCCGCCTGGGCCCCGTCCAGAAGGACCGGGACCCCCCGGCTGTGGGCCAGCTCGACGATCCGCCTCACCGGGGTGACCGTCCCGAGCGCGTTCGACACGTGGACCATCGCGACGAACTTCGTCCGGGGACCCAGGAGACGCTCGTACTCCGCCAGGACCAACTCCCCCGCGTCGTTGATCGGCACGACGCGCAGGATCGCCCCCGTCTGCTCGCAGACGATCTGCCAGGGGACGATGTTCGAGTGGTGCTCCATGGCGGAGATCACGACCTCGTCCCCCGGCTGCAGGCGCGGCCGGGCGTAGCTCTGGGCCACCAGGTTGATCGCCTCGGTCGTGCTGCGGACGAAGACGATCTCCCGGGGCTCGGCGGCGTTCAGGAAGCGGGCCACCGCGGCGCGCGCGTCCTCGTAGGCCTCCGTGGCCCGCTCGCTCAGGTAGTGGATCCCCCGGTGGATATTCGCATTCTCCGCCCGGTAGTACTCCCTGAGCCTGTCAATCACCACCTGCGGCTTCTGGCTGGTGGCGGCATTGTCGAGGTAGACGAGCGGCTTGCCGTGCGCCATCACGCGCAGGATCGGGAAGTCCTCCCGGATCTTTTCGACGTCGAAGCCGGGGGGCGAGTCCCGGCGGATCGGTGTGGCGGAGGTGCGGCCTGCGCTGGTCATCGGATTCCCTCCAGCAGCGCCCCCCGGGGCAGCCACTCCGTGACGAGCGCCTCGAGCCGTTTGCGGATCGCCGCGACCTTCATCCGCTGGAGGCACTCGCCGGCGAAGGCGAAGAGGAGGAGCGCGCGGGCCGCCTCCTCCGCGATGCCGCGGGAGCGCAGGTAAAAGATCGCGTCCGGGTTGATCTGGCCGATGGTCGCCCCGTGGGTGCACTTGACGTCGTCCGCGTGGATCTCGAGCTGGGGCTTGGTGTCAATCTGGGCTGTCTCAGAGAGCAAGAGATTCCGGTTGGTCTGCTTCGCGTCGGTCTTCTGGGCGTCTTTGTGGACGATGATCCGGCCGTGGAAGACGCCCCGCGACCGGCCATCGAGGACGCCATTGTAGAACTGCCGGCTGCTGCAGTGGGGCTTCGCGTGCTCGACCTTCATGTAGTTGTCCATGTGCTGCTGGCCGGTCGCCAGGAAGAGGCCGTTGATCAGGCAGTCACCCCCCTCCCCGTCCAGGACCGGGTGGATATTATTGCGCACCAGCGCGCCGCCGAGTAGGACCGAATGGGAGGCCACGCTGCTGCTCCGGCCCTGCTGGATCCGGAGGGTCGAGACGTTGAACGCCTGCTCGCTCTCCCGCTCGATCAGATAATGCTCCAGCACGCTGCCGTCGCCCGCCACCAGCTCCGTGACGACGTTCGAGAAATAGACCCCACCGCCCAGCGCAACGTACTCCTCCACGACCGCCGCCTGCGCCTCCTCCCCCGCGACGATCAGGTTGCGCGGGTGGGTCATGAGGGGAGCGGCATCCGCGGTGGAGACGTACAGGAGGTGAATCGGCTCCTCAAGAATCCTCCCCCTGGGGATCCACACAAAGGCCCCGTCTTCCATGAAGGCGGTGTTGAGCGCGCCGAAGGCGTCCTGGTGGTAGTCCGCGTAGCGGGCCAGGTGCGCCTCGAGGGCGTCCCGGTCGGCCGTCAGGGCCCGGGCGAGACTGCCGACCTTCACCCCGTCTGGGAGCGGATCCGGAGTGGAAAGCCCCGCCGCATACCGGCCGTTCACGAAGACGAGCCGCGGGCAGCGTACCCCGGGGAACGCGAACGGCTCGAGCGCCCGGGGCGCGAGGTCCCCGCGGCTCTCCCGGGGGAGCCTGAAGGGGGTCTGGGCGATCGGCGCCACGCTGGTGAACCGCCAGTCCTCATCGTGGGTGGTCGGGAACCCCAGCTCGGAGAAGCGGGCGATCGCCGCCCGGCGGACCGGGCGGAGCCACGCCTGGTCGCCCCCGGCAGCCCCCTCCTCGAACCGCGCGAAGGTCTCCAGGTAATTGCCCTGCGCTTGCGCCAC
>JAHFDC010000144.1 GCA_023249205.1 Candidatus Methylomirabilota bacterium | reverse complement strand
CGCCGGTGACGGCGGGGGCGGGGGGCTCACCGTGGAGGAGCTGACCACCGCCTCGGCCGGCCTGTCCCGCGCCCATCTGGAGCGCCTGCTGAAGGAGGCAAAGGGCCGCGCCCGGCCCCTTACCCACGAGGAGGTGAAGGCCCGGAAGCGGGAGCTCCTCCGGCAGGAGTTCCAGGGGATGCTGGAGGTCCTGGAGCCCGAGTTGGGCCTGGAGTCCATCGGGGGCCTGGAGCCGGTGAAGGCCTTCTTCCGGGAGGTCATCGCGGCCTTGCGGAAGGGGGAGGTGAAACTGGTCCCCCGGGGGATCACCCTCGTTGGCCCCCCCGGCGTCGGGAAGACGGCCCTGGCGGAGGCGCTCGCCTACGAGTGCGGCTTCAATTTCGTGAAGGTCATCAACGCGCGCGAGCGGTGGGTGGGACAGTCGGAGCGGAACTACTGGAAGATCCTCCAGACCCTCCGCTCCATGACGCCGGTGGTGGTGGTGGAGGACGAGGCGGATCAGAGCGAGCACTCCCGGGACGAGGTCTCCACCGACTCGGGTGTTTCCAACCGGTTGCGCCAGATGCGCTTCGAGTTCACCGGGGACCCCCGGATCCAGGGCCAGGTCCTCTGGATCCGCATCAGCAACCGGCCGGACCGCCTCGACGTCGCGGAAAAGCGCTCCGGGCGCGCCTCGGAGCGGATCCCGCTGGTCCTGCCGGATCCGGCCGAGATGGCCAGCATCTTCGCCGTCATGCCGCGCAAGCACCGCTTCCCGGTGGCCGGGGTGGACTTCGTGGCGCTGGCGGACTACTGCGACACGGCCTTCCCCGGCCAGATCACGGGGGCCGACATCGAGGAGATATCCCTGCGCGCCTACCGGCACGCGCGGACGCGGGGAGAGACGGCGGTGGCGGACGGCGACTACCGGTGGGCGATTGACGATTTCCTCCCGCCCCTCAGCGCCGAGACCCTCCGGGCCCAGGAGGCGATGGCGGTCGCGATGTGCTCGTCCCGCCGCTTCCTCCCGCCCCGGTATCTCAGGGGAGGGCGGCCGTGATCCCCCTCTACCTCAAGGGGGCCGACTTCGCAGAGCCGGCCGACGCCGTCTATTACCTTCTGACGCGCGACGGGCTCTTCCTGGTCAAGCGGACGCCTGTCTTCGTCTCCTGCATCCGGGCTCGGGGGCTCCCCTGGCTGGCCGGCGCGCGGGAGGAGGTCCGCTGGCGCGGCCCCCGGATTCCCGCCCCCCTGCTCGGCCGGGTGGTCGGATTCTTCCGGGAGGTGTACCGGCGGCATCAGGCGGAGGCGGTCGTGTTGCTCCTCTGCCGCGCCGACCGGCCCGTCTTCGAGATGGAGGTGCCGGAGCAGGTGGTGGCGGGCGGGCATGCCCGCTACCAGATCGGCCCGTGCCCGCCGGGTCTCATCCGGGTGGGAACGCTGCACAGCCACGCCGGCGCCGAGGCGTTTCACTCGGATCTGGACGACTTGGACGAGCGGCACGCGGATGGGCTGCACGTGACCGTGGGGACGCTGGATCGGCGGCCAACCTACGCCTGCTCGCTGGTGGTGGACGGCCGGCGCTTCCCCCTGACCCCGCTGGAGGTCTTCGAGGCCATCCCGGCTGATGGGGGGGGACCCGCCGATCCGGCGTGGCTGGCCCGCCTCCGCCTGGAGGAGGTCCCCCGGGACATACACGAGGGGGGGCCGCCGGCGGCCATCTGAGGGGCGGGGATGCTGGAGATCAAGGTGGTCGGGCTGGGGGGGATCGGGTGCGCCTTACTTCCGCCGCTCGCCCGCTACCTGCACTATGCCGGGATCGACTGCCGCCTGACCCTCGTGGATGGGGACGCCTTCGAACAGCGCAACCTGCCGCGGCAGGCGTTCCGGGCCGCCGGGAACAAGGCGCGGGTGAAGGCGGAGGAGGTCGCCCAGGAGTTCCCCGGCCTCTCCGTCCGGGCCATTGGGGAGTTCGTGACGCCGGGGAACGTGGCCGATCTCATCCGGAGCGGCGACGTGGTGTTCCTCGGGGTGGACAACCACCGGACCCGGAAGGTGGTGAGCGACCACTGCGAGCGTCTGGCGGACGCCCTCCTCATCTCGGGGGGGAACGAATGGACCGACGGCAACGTCCAGGTGTACTGTCGGCGCGAAGGGCGCGACTTGTCCGCCCCCCTCACCCGGTTCCACCCGGAGATCGCCGTTCCCGGCGACGGCTCCCCCGCCGATGCCTCCTGTGATTACGCGGTCGCGGCCGGGGCCCCCCAGCTCCTCTTCATGAATCTGGCCGTCGCGTCGGCGATGCTGAATGCCTTCTACGCGTGGCAGCAGGGGGGCATCCGCTACGGGGAGGTGTATCTGGACATCCTGGCTGGCCGGAGCCAGCCGGTCGAGCGGAGGGGATTCAGTGAGTGAGGAGACCCGGCAGGCGGGGACCGCCCGTTCGGTGGCCCGGACGGAGGCGACGGTCCGGGTTCTCTACGGCATCCATGCGCTGGAGGTGGATGTAGCCGGCCGGACGGTGGCCGAAATCCGCCACGCCCTCACCCAGCCCCTGAACATCAGCCCGCGGGCGGTGCCGGTCGTGGACGGCGCGGTGGTGGCGGAGGGCCACCTCTTGCAGGCCGGACAGCAACTGGAGTTTGTCCGGCTGGCGGGGGAGAAAGGCCGCCCGCAATGAGCGCCGGCAGCCCCGGCGGTGCCGGCGCCTCGCGGGCCCCGACCGCCCTCAGAGATACTGGCCGTAGCGGATTTTCTCGACGACCTCTTTGATCCGCCGGTAGTCCTCGATCACCCGGAGGAGATCCTCGGTCTGCACGGGGCCGGGCTGCTCGCCCGCCCCCTCGCGCCGGGCCTTCTCCTCCAGGGCCCGCTGGATAATCTCCGCCAGATCCCCCCCGCTCATCTTCACCGTCCGCGCCAGGACGGCGTCATAGTCGAGGGTCCGGAAGAGGGGCCGGCCGGCTGCCGTTTCGGCGTGCCGCTGGTGGATGATCAGGATCTCGCGCTTCTCGTCGCCGTCCGGGAGCGGCACCTCGATGAGTCGATCGAGCCGGCCCGGGCCGACGAGGCCGGGGTCCACCGCATCGGGCCGGTTCGTGGAGGCAACCGCCAGCGTCTGCTCCGTCCCCGCCAGCGCCTCCAGCCGCTCCAAGAGAACGGTGATGACGCGGCGGCTCGCCGCGCGGGCCTCCTCCCCCGGGAACATCCGGTCGAAGGAGAGGGCCTCGATCTCGTCCAGGAACAGCACGCCCCGCCCGTTGCCCCCGAGCGCCTGGAAGACCTCCTGGATGAGATCGCCCGAGTCGCCGTACCACTTGAAGGCGATGTGCCGCAGCCGGAGGTGGTAAAAGACGGCCTCCGCCTCGCGGGCCAGCGCCTTGGCCAGGAGGGTCTTCCCGGTCCCGGGAGGACCGTACAGCAAAATCCCCCTGGCCGGCGCCGTCCCCCACCGCTGGTGCAGCTCCGGCCGGCGCAGGGCGAGGACGAGGCTCTGAACCTCCCGCTTGGCCGCTGCCAGGCCCCCGATGTCCTGCAAGGTGACGCGGGGGTGCGGGTCCATGTCCACCTTCCCCCGGAGATCGCCGAAGCGCTTCGCCAGACCGCCGAGGAGGTCCTCCAGGCGACGGATGGTCACGTCGGGGACGGCGGGACGGCTGGGGCTGGCGGATGCCATGGCTGCTCCTGGGGGCAGGGCCGGCGGGTATCCCCCCCCTTACCACACGCCCCCGGGCGCGTCAACCGTGTTCGAGGTGTGGTGTCGGTGCTCAGTGAAAATGTCCGCCTAACTGCTCAGTGAACATGTCCGCCCCCCTGGGCCAGAACGCGCCGACCGCGCTTCCGGGCGCGGAGCTGGCTGGGATCGGGAGGGGCCGGCG
>JAHFDC010000143.1 GCA_023249205.1 Candidatus Methylomirabilota bacterium | reverse complement strand
TATTGGCGGGCGGCCTCTGGCGGCGAGCCGGGTGCGCGCCGGCCGCGGCGCCCCTCCCGGTCCTCGCGGCGCCGGGTCCGCGGGGGCGTGATCACCCCCAGTTCGGGGAGCCCCTCCCGCCGCCCCTCCGGCAGGACCTCCCCGTGGAACATCCAGACCTTCACGCCGATGACGCCGTAGGTTGTATAGGCCTGGGCAAACCCGTAGTCAATGTCGGCCCGCAGAGTATGCAGCGGCACCCTCCCGTCGCGGTACCACTCCCTCCGCGCGATCTCACCCCCGGCCAACCGGCCGGCGCAGGCGATCCGGACCCCCTGGGCCCCCAGCCGGAGGGAAGAGGTCACGGCCTTCTTCATGGCCCGCCGGAAGGCCACCCGCCGCTCCAGTTGGCCGGCCACCTGCTCCGCCACGAGTTGCGCGTCCAGCTCGGCCTTCCGGACCTCGGCGATGTCCAGGTGGATGTCCTTCGCCCGGACCATCCGGGCCAGCTCCTGCCGGAGCTTATCTACCTCGGCCCCCCGCTTCCCGATGATGATCCCGGGCCGGGCCGTATGCACGATGATCCGGACCTGGCTCGCCTTCCGCTCGATCTCGATCGAGGAGATCCCGGCATGGTACAGCCGGGACTTGATCCACCGCCGGATGGCCAGGTCCTCGTGCAGCATGTCGGCGTAGTTCCGGGTGGCAAACCACCGGGACTTCCAGGTCTTGATCACCCCGAGCCGGAACCCTATCGGGTGGGTCTTCTGCCCCACGGCTCCCCCCTTACTCCCCCGGCGACGGCCGCTCGTCCAGGACGATCGTGATGTGCGACATCCGCTTGTGGATGGGCGTGGCCCGCCCCATGGCCCGGGGGCGGCTGCGCTTCAGCACGGGCCCCTGGTCCACGAAGGCGCTCTTCACGTACAGGCGATCCGGGTCCCGGACCCCGTGGTTGTGCTGGGCGTTGGCCACCGCCGACTTCAGGACCTTCTCGATGATCCGGGCCGCCTGCTTGGGGGTAAACCGGACCGCCGACAGTGCCGCGGAGACCTCCCGCCCCCGGATGAGGTCAATGACCCACCGGGCCTTCCGCGGGGGAACCCGGACGAATTTCGCGACCGCACGCACCTCCACGGGTGGCATACTCCTACTTGAGCGCGGTGGACCGGGCCGTGTGGGCCCCGTGGCCCCGGAAGGTGCGGGTGGGGGAGAACTCCCCCAGCTTGTGGCCCACCATGTTCTCCGTGACGTAGACCGGGATGAACTTCTTCCCGTTGTGCACGGCCAGCGTGTGCCCCACGAAATCCGGGGTGATGGTCGAGCGGCGGGACCAGGTCTTCAGGACCTTCTTGTCCCGGCTCCGGTTCATCTCCTCGATCCGCTTGAGCAATTTGGGCTCGACGTACGGCCCCTTCCTCACCGACCGTCCCATGGGTGGCTCCTACTTCCTCCGCTTCACGATCTCTTTCGAGGACTGCAAGCGCTTGCGCCGGGTCTTCCGCTCCAGCTTCCCCCAGGGGCTGCAGGGGTGCCGTCCCCCCGAGGACTTCCCCTCCCCGCCCCCCAGGGGATGATCGTGGGGGTTCATGGCCACGCCCCGGACGGAGGGGCGGATCCCGAGCCACCGGGAACGCCCCGCCTTGCCGATGGTGAGGTTCTCGTGGTCCAGGTTGCCCACCTGGCCGATGGTGGCCATGCAGTCCAGGTGCACCTTTCGGACCTCGCCCGACGGGAGCCTGAGGAGGGCGCGGTCCCCTTCCTTGGCGATGAACTGGGCGAAGGCGCCGGCCGAGCGGACCAGCTGGCCCCCCTTCCCCCGCCGCATCTCCACGTTGTGGACGGTGAGCCCGACCGGGATCTCCCGGAGGGGCAGGGCGTTGCCCACCCGGATGTCGGCTTCGGGCCCCGCCATGAGGCTGTCCCCCACCCGGAGCCCTTCGGGGGCCAGGATGTACCGCTTCTCCCCGTCGGCGTAGTGGAGCAGGGCGAGCCGGGCCGACCGGTTGGGATCGTACTCGATGGCCGCCACCTTCGCCGGGACCCCTACCTTGTCCCGCTTGAAGTCCACCAGCCGGTACATCCGTTTGTGGCCGCCCCCCTGGTGCCGGACGGTCATCCGACCCCACATGTTCCGCCCGCCGGTCCTCCGCAACGGCTCGAGCAGCCCCTTCTCCGGCCGCCTCCGGGTCACCTCCTCGAAGGTCGGGACGGTCATGGTACGCCGCGATGGGGTCACCGGCCGGTAGTTCTTGATCGGCATCCGCCGCTCCGCTCCTAGTGCCGCTCCACGTAATCCGGCCCAATCCTGCCAGACCGTGCTGCCGCGGGTCCTGTCGCCGGCGTGCCCCACTCGCGGCCGGGCGCCGTCACCCGCTCAGCCCCTTCCGCAATGCGCGGCATTGCGGCAGGAGGCCGAGGGGGTCCCACTCCGCCCACCCGCTCGGGCGCCGCGCCCGGCGCCACCCGCGGCTCGGTTGCAATCCTCGGTGCAATTCGTTGGCCCGGCACTAGGTCCCCTCGAAGAACTCAATCGTCTGCCCTTCCTTCAGCGTGGCGATCGCCTTCTTCCAATCGCTGGTGCGCCCCTGGAACCGGCCCACCCGCTTTGCCTTCCCGTACACATTCATCGCATGAACCGCGATGACCGTCACCCCGAAGAGGACCTCGATGGCCCGCTTGATTTCGATCTTCCCCGCTCGCCGATCCACCTCGAAGACGTACTTGTTCTGCGCCTTGAGCGCCGTCCCCTTCTCCGTGACCACCGCGCGGCGGACGATCCGGTGCGGGTCCATCACTGCCATGCCTCCCCCACCAGGGCGAGCGCCTCGCGCGTGAGGAGCAGGACCTCGGCCTCCAGGATGTCGTAGACGTTCAGGCCGCGCGCCGGCAGAACCTTTACCCCCGGCAGGTTCCGGGCGGACTTCATCACCACCTCATCCTCCTGCGGGAGGATGACGAGGGCCCGCCCCGGGACCGCCAGCGTCTTGAGCAGCGCCCGGAATGCCTTGGTGCTGGGCCGCTCCAGGCTCAGTGTGTCCAGGATCCGGATCAGCCCCGCCTCCGCCTTCGCCGTGAGGGCCGCCCGCATCGCCTGCCGCCGCACCCCCCGCGGGAGGGCCAGGGCGTAGGAGCGCGGCTTGGGACCAAAGACTATCCCCCCGTGCCGCCAGAGGGGGGAGCGGATCGTGCCGGCCCGCGCCCGCCCCGTCCCCTTCTGGCGCCAGGGTTTCCGGCCCCCGCCGCTGACCTCAGAGCGGGTCCGGGTGGAGGCGGTCCCCTGCCGCCGGGCCCTGCGCTGGAAGCGGACCATCTGGTGCACCAGGTGGTCCTGCGAGGCGACGGAGAAGACGGCCTCCGGGAGGGCGACCTGGTCCACCTTCACGTTCTCCATGGTGAGAACATCCAGGGTTCGCCCCACCACCCCCCCCTACGTGGCCTTCCCCACCGCGACCAGGCCCCCGCGGGGACCGGGAACCGCCCCACTCACCAGGAGGAGGTGCTTGTCCGCCAGGACCTTGACCACCCGGAGGCCCTTCACCGTCACCCGATCCCCGCCCATCCGGCCGGGCATGTGATGCCCCTTGAAGACCCGGGAGGGAAAGGAGGACGCCCCGATGGAGCCGGGGGCCCGGTAGAACATGGACCCGTGGCTGGCGGGCCCCCCGCGGTAATGCCAGCGCTTCACCCCGCCCTGGAACCCCTTCCCCTTCGAGACCCCCGTCACCTACACGATCTCCCCTTCTCGAAAGAGGGTCACGGTGACGGTCTGGCCCGGCTCGTACGGAGCATCCGGGGCGACCCGGATCTCGCGCAGGTGCCGCGTCGGGAGCACCTGATGCTTGGCGAAGTGGCCCTGAAGCGGCTTCGTCACGCGCTTCGCCT
>JAHFDC010000142.1:786-3866 GCA_023249205.1 Candidatus Methylomirabilota bacterium | reverse complement strand
GGGGAGGTGGAGGGGCGGTTCGCCGGCGCCCTGATCCAGTTGCGCAACAGCCGGGAGGCGCTCGTGACCCACCTGGAGAAGGCCCGCCGGGGAGCCGGGAGCCTCCACCTGGAAGGGCAGGGCCCGCCGGGCCTGCCGCCCCCCCCGGGGACCTGAAGGCCGCCTGCCGCACCCTGCGCCCCGCCGGCCGGGGCGCGTCCAGAGTTCCTCTCGCGGAGGATTCATCCTTGCCCGTTCCCCTGCTCCTGTCCGTCACGATCTTCATCGCCACCTATATCTGCATCGCTCTCGAGAAGATCAACCGGACGGTGGTGGCCCTCAGCGGCGCCACTCTCCTGCTGATCGCCGATGTCCTGACCCTGGAAGAGGCCGTCACCGAGTACGTCCACTGGGAGACGGTGGGCCTGCTCTTTGGAATGTTCATCCTCGTCACCGTGCTGTCCGAGGGGGGGTTCTTCGCTTTCACCGCCCTGTGGGTCGCCCGGAGGCTCGACTACAACCCCTACCGGATCTTCGTGGTCTTTCCCCTGGTCTCAGCGGTTCTGTCCGCCTTTGTCAGCAGCATCACGGTGATGCTCTTCTTCGCCACCCTGACCTATGAGTTAGCGCGCCTCCTGAAGTTCGATCCGGTCCCGGTGGTGGTGGCGGAGGTCGTCCTGGCGAATATCGGCGGCGCGGCCACGCTCGTCGGGGATCCGCCCAATGTGATCCTGGGGCTGATGCTGGGCTTCTCCTTCAACGACTTCGTGATCCATAATGCCCCTCTGGCGGTCGTGGCGTCCGGCGCAGCCATTGCCACCGCCTACTGGGCGAGTCGCAGGCGCCTGGTCCTCTCCACGGACGTGGACCGGGAGGGCCTGGCCCGGATGGACCCGGCCGCCGCCATCCGGGACCCCCGCCTCTTCCGCTGGGGGCTCATCGCCTTCCTGGTGGCGACCATGCTCCTCGTGATCCAGAGGCCGGTGGAGGCACTGGGGGTCCCCCTCACGGCGGCCCTGGCCCCCTTGATCCCTGCGCTGGTGGTCCTCTTCGCCGGGGGGCGGAGGACGGAGGCGATCCTCAGAAACGTTGACTACGAGGTGCTGCTATTCTTCATCGGTCTCTTCATCGTGGTGGGCGGCCTGGAGAAAACGGGGGTGATCAGCGCCCTCGCGCAGGCGGGCGCCGACTGGTTCCGGGAGGAGTTCCTGGGCCTCCTCTCCACCCTCCTGTGGTTTTCGGCCGTCGTCTCCGCTATCGTGGACAACGTCCCCCTCGCCGTCAGCATGGCGTATGTGATCAAGGAGATTGCGGAGCAGCCCGGGGTCCCGGCGCTCGCCATCATGGTCTGGGCGGTTTCGCTCGGGACGGACATCGGGGGGAACGGGACCCCGATCGGGGCCTCGGCCAACGTCGTGGCCTACGCTTCCATGGAGAAGAAGGGGGTCCGGATCGGGTGGGGCCGCTGGATGCGCCTCGCCATCCCGCCGACGCTCGTGGCCCTCGTCATCTGCAACCTGGGGCTGGCGGTCAAGCTCTGGCTGCGCTTCTGGTAGGGGGGCCCATGCGAGTCCTCTTTTGCGTGGATGGGTCGGACCTGGCCTTGCAGGCGGCGGTGACCGCAGGCCGGCTCCTGAAGCCCCTCCGGCCTGAGGGGACGGTCCTGCACGTTCTGCCGGAAGTGGACCAGCACCTCCGGCACTACGAGCGGCTGCATGAGGAGGAGCTGCAGGACATCGAACGCCAGTTCGGCGCGCAGGACCCTCCCTCCGTGGCGGCGGTGCGGGGCGCCCAAAAGGCCCTCCGTCAGGAGGGGCTCAAGGTGGGCCGGAAGGTGCGCGTGGGGGAGCCGGTGGAACAGATCATGCAAGAGGCGCGGGAAGGGGTGTACGATCTGGTCGTGGTCGGGTCGCGGGGGAGGACGGGGCTGGGGAGCCTCCTCCTGGGGAGCGTGAGCCGGGGTGTGGTGGAGCGGTCGGAGACCCCGGTCTTGGTTGTAAAGGCGCGCCCGGCCTGAGGTGGGGATCGGGGGATGGAAGAGCGAATGACGGTTGGGACGATCCTGCGGGAGCGCCGGGAGGCGAAGGGGCTCACGCGGGAGGAGGCTGCACAGGCCACCCGGATCAAGCCGGTCTTCCTCCAGGCGATGGAGGAGGACGACTACCGGTTCCTCCCCGATGAGTTGTACATCGTCCGCTTTCTCCTCGAGTACGCCGCCTTCCTGGGCCTGGAAACGACCGCGCTGCGGACCCAGTTCGTAAGACAGGTCAGCCACGCGCAGGCCGCGGGGACAGCCGGCCTTGGTCTCAAGGAGCCGCTCCAGGTCTCGCTGCGCCGCCTCCTCCCCGGCGCCCTTTTCCTGATTGCCATCGTGCCGATCCTGATCATCGGCTACTCCCTCTACACGCAGGGGGGCAGGCCCGCGCCGACCGCTCCCGGGCCCCCCCTGGCCGGAATCAGTCCCTCGGAGGAGGCCGCCGCCCTCCCCGCCCCCACCCAGGAGGCCTCCGCCCTCCTGACCTCGGCCGCCGAGGGGCACCTCCTCCGGGTCCAGGCCACCGACCTGACCTGGCTTGCCGTGACCATTGACGGTCGGGAGGTCCGGGATGTCCTGCTCCAGCCTGGGGACACCATCCAGTGGCGGGCGCAGGAGGGCTTCCTCCTCACGGTCGGCAACGCGGGCGGTATCCGACTGAGCCTCGACGGCCGGGAGCTCCCGCCTCTCGGCGGCTCCGGCGAGGTCCTCCGCAACATTCCCATCCCCCCCCAGATCGAATTCCCCGGCGAGTAGGGCCGCCCGGCCACAAGCGGGTCCGGGTCCTGTCGCCGCCCTTTCCCCGGGCCGGCCGCTCCTCCGCCCGATGCGAGGAAAGGGCTACGTCGCGGCCGGCCCGGGCGGGCGGCGGTAGGAGGGCGGCCGGAGAAGTACGCAGTTTGACACAGCGTCCGGGTGGCGCCGGATGCCGCCCGACGGCCCCCGTAGCGGAGGGGGGTCCCAGCGGCCCTTGGCCGATGGGGGGAACCACGGGAGGGTTCCCTCCGGGGGCCGGGGGCCGGGGCGGCGCCGGCGACAGGACCCGGACGCTGTCACTTCGTTCTGT
>JAHFDC010000142.1:0-776 GCA_023249205.1 Candidatus Methylomirabilota bacterium | reverse complement strand
CCACGATGTGGGTGGGGAGGGCGACCACCCGGACGCGGGAGCGGGGCTCCAGGTACAAGGTGGACGCCTGGTTGCTGTGGAGCATCATGCCGGAGGGCAGGCTGACGCTGAAGAGGTTATCGGCGCCCCGGAACTGGCGGGAGGCGACGATGGCGTTCCCCTCGACGTCGGGGATGAGGTCAATGTCATCGGGGCGGATCATGACTTCCACTTTCGTTCCCATGGGGAACGCCGGCCGGTTGGGCAGGATCCCGATCTCCGTGACGATCCCTTCCTCCGTCACCGTCCCCGGGAGGAAGTCGGCCTTCCCCACGAAGCGGGCCACGAACCGGGTCGCCGGCAAATGGTAGATCTCCTCGGGCCGGTCGAGTTGCTCCAGGTGCCCTCTGTTCAAGACCCCGACCCGGTCGGCGATCATGAAGGCCTCCTCCTGGTCGTGCGTCACGAACAGGGTGGTGCTCCCCGTCTGGCGCAGGATCATGTGGAGGTCGTGCCGGACCTGGGCTCGCATGTCGGCGTCCAGGTTGCTCAGGGGTTCGTCCAGGAGCAGCACCGCCGGCCGGGGGGCCAACGCCCGGCCGAGCGCCACCCGCTGCTGCTGCCCTCCAGAGAGTTCGTGGGGGAAGCGGTCGGCCAGGCGCGTGAGGTCCACCAGGGTGAGCACCTCCTGGACCCGCTCCGCCTTGACATTCGGCTCCGCATTCAGGAGGCCGAAGCCGACGTTCGCCTCCACCGTCAGGTGTGGGAACAGGGCGTAATCCTGGAAGACCATCCCC
>JAHFDC010000017.1 GCA_023249205.1 Candidatus Methylomirabilota bacterium | reverse complement strand
CCCTTAGTACGAGAGGACCGGGGTGGACGAACCTCTAGTGTTCCGGCTGTCCCGCCAGGGGCACCGCCGGGTAGCTATGTTCGGCAGGGATAAACGCTGAAAGCATCTAAGCGTGAAGCCCCCCTCAAGATGAGGTCTCCCGTGGCGTAAGCCACCTGAAGACCCCCGGAAGATGACCGGGTTGATAGGCCGCAGGTGTAAGCGCCGGAAGGCGTTCAGCTGAGCGGTACTAATCGGTCGTGCGGCTTGACCCCATTTTTCCCTCAAGAGGCCGGTGCCTGGTTGCCAACGCTATGTACGGGGTCCCATTCCCGGTGACCATAGCGGAGGGGAAACACCCGTTCCCATCCCGAACACGGCAGTTAAGCCCTCCAGCGCCGATGGTACTGCCTGGGCAACTGGGTGGGAGAGTAGGTCGTTGCCGGGATACATCACAACGCCCGGGTCGAGAGACCCGGGCGTTTGTGTGTTCGGAGAGAGAGAGCGTAGGGAGCGTAGAGCGTAGGCAATATAAACCGTATTCTCGAACCGCCGGGCGCGCAGGGCTCGACCCGAAGCCACGCTACAGACGATAGAGATTCTGTACCGATCGATATGAGTTTAGGGCCGGCCTCTGGCTTCGGTGGCGGGAGCTGGTGGGCGAGCCGGCTGGGCCGGCAGGTGACTGCCCGCGGCGCTGACGCGCTCCGGACGGATGTGACGGCCTACAGGTAAACGGCCTTGAGCTGCGCCTCCGGGTAGCGCGTCCCGGCGGCGGCGCCGGCCGGCACCGCCTCGGAGATGCGCTGGACGTCGCCCGCGTCGAGCGTAACGTCCACGGCGCCCAGGTTCTCGTCCACCCGGTGCTTCCGCTTGGTGCCGGGAATGGGCACGACGTCCTCGCCCTGGGCCAGCAACCACGCCAACACGAGCTGGGCCGGCGTGCAACGCTTCTCCCGGGCGATCGCCTCGATGCGGTGGACCAGCTCGACGTTCTTGCCGAGGTTCTCTTCCTTGAAGCGCGGGTGCTCCCGGCGGCGGTCGCCCTCGGGGATGTCGGCCGGCTTCTGGACCTGTCCCGTGAGCAGGCTGCGGCCCAGTGGCGCGTAGGCGACGAACGAGATGCCTAGCTCGCGGGTGGCGCGCCGCGTTTCCTCCGCTTCCTTCCGGTAGAGGAGAGAATACTCACTCTGCACGGCCGACAGCGGATGGACAGCGTGGGCGCGGCGGATGGTCTCGGGCCGCGCCTCGCAGAGGCCGATGAAGCGCACCTTGCCCTGCTCGACCAGCCGCTTCATCGCGCCGACGGTGGCCTCGATGGGCACGCTGGGGTCCACCCGGTGCTGCAGGTAGAGGTCGATGACGTCCATCCCGAGCCGCTTGAGGCTCGCGTTGCACGCCTGCGGCACGTACTCAGGCCGGCCATTGATGAGGTTGGGTCCCCCGGCGGGGTTGCGGACTTGGCCGAACTTGGTGATCACGACGGCCTTGTCGCGGCGGCCCTTGAGGGCCCGACCGAGCAGCTCCTCGTTTTGGCCCCACCCGTACGTGTCGGAGGAGTCGAGGAGGTTGACGCCGAGGTCGAAGGCGTGCTGGATGACACCGGCCGACTCGGCGTCGTCACCCTTGCCGTAGACGCCGGACATGGACATGAGGCCGAGGCCGAGGGCGGAGACACGGAGCGTGCTGTTGCCGAGGGTTCGGTAGCGCATGCGCGGAATCTACTGCAGAGCCCTTGCCCGCCGCTTGTCGTCGGCGCACCGTGGCCCCGCCCGATCAGTGGCCGGCCAAGAAGGACCTCCGGAGCGGTAACATAAACGGTATTCTCGGACCGCCGGGCGCGCGGGGCCCGACTAGAAGTCACGCTACAGGGCGGATGAACACCCTGTCAAGGCGAAAAGCCGGGGACCGATAGCGGCATGTGGCCGCGTGGGGTGGGGCCGATGCCGTCGGTCGAGGCGCTACAAGCGGGGTTGCGGTCGCTACTGGACGGTGTGCGGCCAAGCGCTCGGGCCGGCCAGCGCGCTTAGGCAGGGATGTCGGCGAAGGGCTCTCCGGTACGGCCAGGAGGGGGCCGAGAGGAGCACGGATCGGGACCCTCGGCCGGGAGCACGAGATGAGCGAGGATCCGGTTGATGGGAAACACCCGTTCCCATCCCGAACACGGCAGTTAAGTCCTCCAGCGCCGATGGTACTGCCTGGGCAACTGGGTGGGAGAGTAGGTCGTTGCCGGGATAAAAAACCCCCGGCTGGTTGATACCAGCCGGGGGTTTTTGCTTTTTTCCCGCCATGAAGAGAGGCTGGCGAATTCCTCCCCGCAGCGCCTGGCCAATGGGCGGTGGACAAGTCGCCGTTGCCGCGTTACCCTAACGTTCCTGGCTGGGGCGATTGCCCCTGGATGGCTGTCAGGGGAAGACCGTGGTGGAGCGGAGTGTGAATCTTCCCATCGGCCTCCTGGACGAGCACCCGCACTGGTCCGACCGGCTCATCGCCGAACTCCGCCGCCGAGACCTTCCCTTCGAGAAGATTGACGTCAGCGACCACGCCTTCCTTCCTGCGGCGCGGGAACGCCGCTACTCCGTCCTCGTCAACCGCGTGAGCCCCTCAGCGCACACCCGCGGCCACCCCAGCAGCCTCTTCTACGCGCTCCAGGCGCTCACCTACTTCGAGGAGATCGGGACCCCGGTCATCAATCCGGCCGCCTCCTACCGGTACGAGGCCTCCAAGGCGGCGCAGGCGCTGCTCTTGGAGCGCCTCGGCCTCCCGTACCCGCGGTGCGCGGTCCTGAACCAGCCGGGGCAGATCCTCGACCTGCTCCAGACGTTCCGGTTTCCGGTGCTCCTGAAGCCGAACGTGGGGGGGAGCGGGGCGGGGATCGTCCGGTTCGACCGGCCGGAGGACCTGGAGGCCGCAGCGAAGCGGAACGCCATCAGCCTGGGGCCGGACGGGACAGCCCTCCTCCAGGAGTGCCTCGAGAGCGAGGATGGGAGCATCGTGCGCGTCGAGGTCTTGGGGGGCGAGTTCCTCTATGCGATCAAGATCACCACGGACCCGATGGCCGGCTTCAATCTCTGCCCCGCCGATCTCTGCCAAGTCGAGGGCGAGACGAGCGCCCCGGCCGCCCTCGCGGCGTGCCCGGCCGACGTGAACCCGGCCGTGGCGCGGCGGGTCGAGAAGTTCGACCCGCCCCCTTCCGTCATCGCCGACGTGCTTCGGCTCACGCGGGCGGCGCAGATTGACGTGGGGGGCGTGGAGTACCTGCGGTACAGGGAGGACGGCCGGATCTACTACTACGACATGAACGCCCTCTCGAACTTTGTCGCCGACGCCCCCACCCTCCTCGGCTTCGATCCGACCCGTCGCTTGGTGGACTTCATCGTGGCGGTGGCAACGGGGTCCGTCGAGCGCGTCAGCCGCTCCGGCGGGAGGCTTCAGGCGCCCCCCCGGCGATAGCCGGGCGCCCGGTGTCCCCGAAGGGAGCGAATGCCCCAGGGCGACAGCTTGCCGCCCTGGGGATGTTCATTTCTAGGAACAGATCTGGGATCAGAGGCCCCCGGGTAGTTGGCCTTGACTTCCCCGGGAGAGTCCGCGTAAGATCAGCCCTGTCCTCATGGAGGGTTAGCTATCAGACGGCAGAGATCACTTGAGGTTTGGGGTTCGAGCCCGCTACTCGTCGGGACCATTGCCCTGCTCCTCTGCGTCCAGGCCGGGGCCGTCTTCGCCGGGACCGTCGAGGTGCTGTACGGGGACCGCTCGAAGGCGATCCCGACCGAGGCGATCCGGGGCCGGGAGTACGTGCCGCTGGAGCAGATCGCGGCCGTCGTGGAAGGGAGCGTCCAGCGAGCCAACGGACGATACCTCTTGCGCCTCCCGAGGGGCGTCCTGGGCCTCACGGAAAACCTCCCCCGTCTCCAGGTGGGGAGTCGGGAGGTGGCCCTGGGCGCCCCACCGGTCCTCCAGGGGGGCCAGGTCTGGGTCCCCCTAGAAGTCTTGACCATCGCCATGGGGGAGCGGTACGGGGAGGAACGCGTCTTCTGGGACGATGTCCGGCGCATCGTCTGGGTCGGGAGCACCGAGCACACGCTCCGCCTGGTCCGCTACCGGACCCATCCCGAATACACGCGGATCGTCTGGGAGACCACCCGTCCGCTGGAGTTCGTCCTCCGGGAGGACGAGACCCGGACCCTCACCCTCGAACTCAGGGGGGGGATCCTCCCGCCCGCCCTCCTGCGCCCCCTGCCCGTGGGCGATGGGCTGGTCCGGAGCGTGGAGGCGAGCCAGACCACGGGGGCGGCCCGCTTCGTGATCCAGACGCAGCAGATCCGCGGCTTCACCCGTGCCTTCGCCCTCAAGAACCCGGACCGGATTGTCCTCGACCTGTACCGGGGGAAGGCGGTGCCGAGCGGCCCGGCCGCGGAGCCGCCGCCCACCGCCGTCACCCCCTTCCCACCGGCGCCGCGCGCCGGCAGCCCCACCGACGCGACCCCCGCGCCCCCTGGGAGCCCACCCGCCGCGACCGTCCGGACCATCGTGATTGACCCCGGCCACGGGGGCCGGGACTCGGGGGCCATCGGCCCCCGGGGCCTCAAGGAGAAGGACGTGGTCCTGGACATCGCGCTCCGGCTCCGGAGGCTCATCCAGGACCGATTGGGCATGCGGGTCCTGCTCACCCGCTCCGAGGACGTGTTCGTTCCCCTGGAGGAGCGGACGGCGATCGCGAACCGCGCCAAGGCTGACTTCTTCCTGAGCATTCACGTGAACGCCGCCCCCAAGAGCCGGGCCACGGGATTCGAGACGTACTTCCTGAGCAAGGAGCCCTCCGATAGCGACGCGAGGGCCTCTGCCATCCGGGAGAACCTGCCGCTCAGCGAGCAGGGGTCGGGCGCCGGGGGCCAGGACTCGGTGAAGGCGATTCTGTGGGACATGGCCTACGCCCTCTACACCCGCGAATCGGCCGAACTCGCCGGGATGCTGCTGGAGGAACTGGACAAGCTCCTCAGCGTGAACAACCGGGGGGTCAAGTCCGGCCCCTTCTTCGTCCTCATGGGGGCGGCCATGCCCTCCGCCCTGGTGGAGGTGGCGTTCATCACCAATCAGCAGGATGAACGGAAACTCCAGGAGGAGGTGTACAAGCAGAAGGTGGCGGAGGCCCTGCTGGAAGGCATCGCAAAGTTCCGCGTCCGCTACGAGAAGCGCCTGGGCGTTGCGCCGGCTGCCCCGCCAGGCTAGGGCGACCCATGGATCTCCGGCCGGTCCTCCGCCCCGCCGTCCTGGCCGCCGCCGCGCTCACCCTGGTCGGCCTCGGATTGCTCCTCGGGCGGCTGACGGCCCCATCCCGGATGACCCCACCGCCAGCCCCGCTCCCCCGGCCCGGCCTGCCGTCCGCCACGCCCGGCCTGGCGGGTCGGGCCGTCCGCCTCTTCTTCGCCGATCCCGACACGACCGCCCTCAGGGAGGAATCCCGGCGACTTCCCCAGGGGGCGACCCCCGGGGAGGAGGGCAGGCGCCTCCTGGACGAGCTCATCCGGGGCCCCGGGGGGACGCTCGCGCCGACCATCCCGGAGGGGGCGCGCGTCCGGCAACTGTACATTGACGGGGAGGGAACGGCCTATGTGGATTTCACCCGGGAGCTCCAGGCGAACCACACCGGCGGGACGGCGGGGGAACTCTTGACAATCTACTCCATCGTGGATACGCTCGCCTCCAACCTCGAGCAGGTCAAGCGCGTGCAGCTCCTCGTGGAAGGGGCCGAGATCAACACCCTCGCCGGGCACATTGACGCCCGCCGCCCCTTCACCCCTCGGTACACCTTCGAGTCCGCCCGCTAAGACCCGGGAGGGATGTGTGCGGCTGGACGGCCGCAAGCCGAACGAGATGCGCCCGGTCAAGATCACCCGGGGCGTCTTGAAGCACGCCGAAGGCTCGACCCTCATCGAGGTCGGGGAGACGCGCGTTCTCTGCAGCGCCTCGGTGGAGGATCGCGTCCCCCCCTTCCTCCGGGAGTCGGGTCAGGGCTGGATCACCGCCGAGTACGGGATGCTCCCGCGGGCCACCCAGACGCGGACGGCGCGGGAGACCACGACGGGGCGCCCCAGCGGGCGCACCCAGGAGATCCAGCGCCTGATCGGGCGGTCGCTCCGGGCGGTCACCGACCTGACCGGCCTGGGGGAGCGGACGCTCTGGATGGACTGCGATGTCCTCCAGGCGGACGGCGGGACCCGGACCGCGGCCATCACGGGCGCCTTCGTGGCCCTGGCCGACGCCTTGCACTACCTGCGGGAGGAGGGGCGGATCGCCCGTCCCCTCCTGAAGGACTTCGTGGCCGCCGTGAGCGTGGGCCTGGTGGAGGGGGAGGTCCTCCTGGATCTTTCCTATGCCGAGGATTCCATTGCCCAGGTGGACATGAACGTGGTCCTGACCGGTGCGGGGAAGTTCGTGGAGGTGCAGGGGACGGCGGAGGAGACCCCCTTTGATCGGGCCGCCCTGGACAGGATGCTGGCCCTGGCCGGGGCCGGGATCCGGGAGTTGATCCTCCTCCAGCAAAAGTTGGTGGGTGACCGGCACCCGGGCCGGACGCCGCTTGACATCCGGCAGGCCGGAACCTAGAATGGTCATTGTCCTTGCGACGGCGAACGCAAGGAAAATCGAGGAGTTAACCGCTCTCCTGGGTGATCTTCCGATTCGACTGGAGGCCCTCCCAATCTCGCCGGGAGAGCCCCCGTTGCCGGAGCCGGGACCGACCTTCGCGGCGAACGCGGAGGCCAAGGCTGTGGCGGCGGCGGCCCACACCGCGTGCCTCGCGCTGGGTGAGGATTCCGGGCTCGAGGTGGATGCCCTGGGAGGGGAGCCTGGGGTAAAATCCTCCCGGTTCCTCGGGGGCGCCGCCACGGACGCTGACCGGAACGCCGCGATCCTGGCGGCCCTCCGCACCTACCCGTGGCAGGGGCGCCAGGCCCGCTTCCGCTCGGCCGTCGCGGTCGCGGAGCCGAGCGGCCGCGTCCTCTGCCGGGGGGAGGGGGTGCTGGAGGGCTTCATCGCGTACGAGGCCCGCGGGGCGGCCGGGTTCGGGTACGATCCGATCTTCTTCGTCCCGGACCTTGCGAGGACGCTGGGGGAGGCGGGAGCCGCGGCGAAGAACCGGATCAGCCACCGGGCGCGGGCGGTCGCCGCGTGCCGGCCGGCGTTAGCGGCCCTCGCGGCGGCCTCGGGGGTCCGCCCGGTCCCGCGGTAGGCGCCATTTGGCGTCGGGGTGTGGCGCAGCCTGGTAGCGCACCTGCCTTGGGTGCAGGGGGTCAGCGGTTCAAATCCGCTCACCCCGACCATGCCCTCGGCGCGGCGGTGGGATGTCCCGGGCACGGAGGAACGGCGCGCCTGTAGCTCAGCCCGGACAGAGCAACGGCCTCCGGAGCCGTGTGTCAGAGGTTCAAATCCTCTCAGGCGCACCATCCGGGATGTCGGCCCGGAGGGCTCCGGGCCGGCCAGAATGGTGAGCGTAGCTCAACGGTCAGAGCACTGGACTGTGGCTCCAGGGGTTGAGGGTTCGAATCCCTCCGTTCACCCCACGGGGTAGGCCGGCCCCGCGATGAGGGGCCGGGCGCGGAGGAGTGGAGCGGCGAAGAGAGCGAGAGAAGAGGGCGGGGCGCCGCGATCCCCGGAGCAGCGCGGCGACCAGCCTGACGTGGCGGGCGAGAGCGAGGGGCTTACGTGGCGGCGCGGGAGCGGGCGTAACCCCCTCGTGCTGTTTTTGGAGGCGGCCATGGGACCGGCAGCGGGGCGCTGGTGGATGAGCCTGACGCTGCAGCGCAAACTCATGATCGGCCTCGGGCTGCTGTTGTTCCTCGCCGTGGCCAATGGAGTCGTCTCCTCCATCCAGATCTGGAGCATCTTCCAGCGGACCAATTATTTGACCCGCAGCGTGGTCCTGAAGCACACGACCGTGCAGCGGCTCCAGGGGGCGGTCAAGGCGTATGGGGCCGCCGTGACCGGCGCCCGGGTCGGGCAGGAGGAGGCGGCCGCCGAGCGGGTGAAGGCGGCCCAGGCCGATCTGGACGCCACGCTGCAGGAGTTGCGGGCCCTCGCGGGGAGCCCCGAGGAAGGACGTCTCCTCGCTGAGCTCAGCACTTCGGCCCAGGACCTGCGCGTCCTCGGATCCGAGGTGGTGCGGCTCCGCCTCCAGGAGGGGGAGAGCGCCCGGGGCTACCAGACCCGGCTGGCCGCCCTCACCCAATTCATCGGGGAAAACATTCAACTCCCCCTCAAGCCGGTCCTGGGGGAGCCTTCGCGCTATGAGCCCAGGTTCCTGGAGCGGCTCCGCGCCCTGTTCTCCGGCCAGCAGATCACCTCCACCGAACTGACGCGCTACCAGTCCGCCATCGAGATGCAGATCGCCCTGGCCGAGATGGGGGCCGCGGCGACGGCCCACGTGGCCGGCCCCGAGCCGGCCTTCCAGGCGAGGGTTGAAGCGGGGGAGGCGGCCCTGGAGAAGGCCCTGGGCAGCTACCGCTCGGTGGAGGGCCCGGAGGAGCAGATCGTCGCCGAGCAGCTGCAGGAGCGGATCCGGGGATTGCGGGCCACCCGCGAACGGCTCCAGTTACTGCAACGGGAAGGGGAGGGGCGGCAGAGCACCTTCCGGTCGGCTCTCGGCGGCTTGAGCGAGCTCCTCGAGCGGGCGGTGCCGGACACCATCGCCGGGGAGGTCCTGCAGGAGCTCGGGGCCGTGAACCGGCGGGTCCGGGGGTTCCTGAACCTGGCCTTCGTGCTGCTGGGCGCGAGCCTCGTCATCGCCATGGTAGCCGGGATCGTCATCTACCGCACCATCAGTCGCCCGATCCGGGACCTCTTGGCGGCCACCCGGACGGTGGCCTCGGGGATCTTCCGCCGGATCCCTGTGGCCACCGATGACGAGGTGGGACAGCTCACCAAGGCCTTCAACGCCATGACCCAGTCGCTGCGCCAGCGGGACCTCCGCCTCCGGGTCCAGCAGTTGCAGCTCAAGCGCGCCAACGCGCAGCTGGCCCAGGCCAACCACCACAAGTCCGAGTTCCTGGCCAACATGTCCCATGAGCTCCGGACCCCCCTGCACGCCATCATGGGCTTCGCCGAGATCCTGAAGGAGGCGGGTCCCGGGCCCCTCCAGAGCGAACAGCGGGGCTACCTCGAGCACATCGCCACCAGCGGCCACCACCTCCTGGGCCTCATCAATGAGGTCCTCGATCTCGCCAAGGTGGAGTCCGGGCGGATCGAGCTCTACCCGGAGGCCTTCTCCTTGACGGATGTCCTGGAGGGTCTGCACGCCCTGATCCGGTCGCTGGCGGATAAGAAGAACATCAAGATCGAGTTTGCGGTCGCCCCGGACGTGCGCACCCTCACGGCCGACCCCGGCCGGTTCAGGCAGGTCATGTACAACCTTCTGTCCAACGCCATCAAGTTCACCCCGGCCGGGGGCCAGATCCGGGTCGGGGTCCGGTGGGCCACCGAGGCCCGCCCGAACGACTGCGTGCAGGTGGAGGTCGCCGACACCGGCATCGGCAT
>JAHFDC010000141.1 GCA_023249205.1 Candidatus Methylomirabilota bacterium | reverse complement strand
CCATCGAGGAACTCGAGGTAGCGGCGGAAGTCGCGCGCGTAGGCCTCCCGGGTGTGGGGTGAGGCGCTCCGCGCCGCCGCCACCGCCATCAGGTACTCATCCACGAGCGCGTCGAGGTTCATCACCTAAGGGGCCCCACCGCCCTTTCCGTTAGACCGGCGGGCGCGCCGCTTGCGTGAGGCGCCGCCCGCCCGGGGCCCGCCGCGACGCAGCCCTTTCCTCGCATCGGGCGGAGGAGCGGCGGGTCCCGGGGAAAGGCCGGCGGCTCTCATCGCTCCGCCGTGTCGAGCAGGATGGTGACGGGGCCGTCGTTCACCAGGCGCACCTGCATCCTCGCGCCGAAGACCCCCTCCTGGACCGGGAGCCCCCGCTCCCGAAGGTCACTGACGAACCTTCGCAGCAGGGGGAGGGCCGCCTCCGGGGGGGCGGCATCGCTGAAGGACGGGCGCCGTCCCGTCCGGGCATCCCCGTAGAGGGTAAATTGGGACACGACGAGGGCAGCACCCCCCACCTCCCGCACGGAGCGGTTCATCTTCCCCTCGGCGTCCTCGAAGATCCGCACCTCCGCCACCTTTCCCGCCAGCCACCGGGCCGCCTCCGGTGTGTCGCCCTCCCCCACGCCCACGAGGATGAGGAGGCCGGGGCCGATCGCGGCGACGTCCCGCCCCTCCACGCTGACGGAGGCCTCCAGGACCCGCTGGATGACCGCCCGCATGGCCCGCTCCCTCAGCCGGCCGCCGGGGCGGCCTCGATCCCGTACTCCTTGATCTTGTTCAGGAGGGTCTTGTAGGAGACCTGGAGCACTTCGGCGGCCTTGGACTTGTTGCCGCCGGTCGCCTGGAGCGTCCGGGCGATCAGGTCCCGCTCGGCGCGGGCCGAGGCGCGCGCGCCGACCTCGTGCAGGCTCCCCGTGAGGGGGAGGTCCGGTTCCCGCTCCCCCCCCTGCTTCAACCCCAGGGCGAAGTCGTGGACGGTGAGAATCGGCTCCGGGGCCAGGATGACGGCCCGCTCGATGAAGTTCTCCAGCTCGCGGACGTTCCCGGGCCACGGATACCCCATGAGCCCCTTCAGGGCCTCCGGCGTCACCTCCCGGACCTCCTTCCGCATCTCCTGGGCAAACCGGTGGAGGAAGTGGGTCACCAGCATGGGGACGTCCTCGGGCCGCTCCCGGAGCGGCGGGATGCTGATGGGGAAGACGTTGAGGCGAAAGAACAGGTCCTCCCGGAACTTCCGCTCCCGGACGGCCCGGGCAAGGTCGGTGTTGGTGGCGGTGATGATCCGGACATCCACCTGGATCGGCTTCGTCCCGCCGACGCGCTCGAAGGCCCCGTCCTGGAGGACCCGGAGGAGCTTCGCCTGGACCGCCGGGCTCAGGTCCCCGATCTCGTCCAGGAAGAGGGTCCCGCCGTCGGCGAGTTCGAACCTCCCCTGCTTCTGCGTCTGGGCCCCGGTGTAGGCACCCTTCTCGTGCCCGAACAGCTCGTTCTCGAGGAGGGTGTCGGGGATCGCGGCGGAGTTGATGGCGATGAAGGGCCGGCCCGGCCGGGTGCTCATCTGGTGGATGGCCCGGGCGAAGAGTTCCTTGCCGGTCCCGCTCTCCCCCAGAAGCAGGACGGTGGCGTTGCTGGGAGCCACCTTCTGAATGAGGGCGCTGACCTGCTGCATCGCCCGGCTCGCCCCCACGATCTTGGGAAAGCCCATCTTCTCGGCGAACCCCTCCTTCAGGACCAGGTTCTCGGTGTAGAGGCGGTATCGCTCCAGCGACCGCTCGATGAGGCCCAGCAGGTAATCGCTGTCGAAGGGCTTGGTCAGGAAGTCCACGGCGCCGTCCTTCATCGCCTGGACGGCGGTCTCGATGGTGCCGTAGGCGGTCATGAGGATGACCGGGAGATTGCCCCCCACCTCCCGGGCGGCCCGGAGGACCGCCAGGCCGTCCTTCTTGGGGAGCTTGAGATCGGTGAGGACCAGCCGGTAATGGTTGAGACTCAGTTTCTTGAGAGCTTCCTCGCCGTCCGCAGCCTCGTCCACCCTGTAGTCGGCCCCCTCCAGCGTCTCCCGGAGCATCCGGCGCATGCCGGGCTTGTCCTCAACGACCAGGATCATGCCCCCTCCCCCTGCACCCGCGCCGCCCGCGGCGTGGCGGGCAGGACGATGCGAAAGACCGTGCCGGCCCCAGGCCGACTGTCCACCTCAATGCGCCCCCCGTGGGCCACCACGGCCTTCTGGGCCTGCGCGAGCCCGAGGCCGGTCCCCCGTTCTTTCGTCGTGAAGAACGGGGTGAAGATGCGCGCCACGTCCTCGGAGGCGATCCCCTCGCCCGTGTCCTCCACCCGGATCTCCACCGGTCCCGCCCCGTCCCCCTCGGGCCCCTCCGGGAGGCGCCGGGTGATGAGGTCGAGGTGTCCCCCCGACGGCATGGCCTCCAGGGCGTTCCGGACGAGGTTTCCCAGCGCCTGGCGCAGCGCTGTCCGGTCCCCCTGGATCTGGAGCTCTCCCACCTCGTGGCGGCAGGACATCGCGACCCGGGCCTCTTGCAGCGGGATCCGGTACGGGTCGAGGGCCTCCTCCACCAGCTCCCGGACCGTGACCGCCCCCACTTGCAGGCGGGCCGGCCGCGCGTACGCCAGGAAATCGCGCATAGTGCTCTCCAGGTTGTTCGTCTCCTCGATGATCGCCTGCACGTGGACGCCGCGGGGATCCTCCTGCGGGAGCTTTTTCTGGAGGAGCTTGGCGAAGCCGAGGATGGCCCCCAGGGCGTTCCGAAACTCGTGGGCGATGCCGGCGGAGAGTTGCCCCACCTTCGCCAGGCTCTCCTGGAGCGTCACCTGCTCCTGCAGCCTCCGAACCTCGGTCAGGTCGGTGAGGAGGAAGGTCACCCCAGCCGCCTCCCCCCTGGCATCCCGCACCACCGAGGAGGCCAGCCCCACCCAGCGGGAATTCCCGTCCGGGCGGGTCACGCTGAGCTCCAGCCGCGAGTGCGTCTGCCCGGTGCTGAGCGCCTCCACGGCGAGATGGGTGATGGCGCCATCCTGGCCGAACACCTCCCGGCAGGATCGCCCCAGGACCTCCCCCCCCCGGAGGCCGAAGATCTGCAGCGCCGGCCGGTTGAAGACCATCAGGGTCAGATCGGGCCGGACACTGATGACGCCGCTGGTGATGCTCCCCAGGATAGACTCCTCCAGCGCGGCGGCCCCGCCCCGGCGGTCGGATGCGGCGTAGAGCCGGGACAACTCGGCCTCCTGACGCTGGAGCCGGCCCACCAGGTGGCGGAAGAGGCCCGGCACCGACTCCACGTCCGCCTCGGCCGCCTCCGGCAGCGGTTCCGGCGTCAGGGCCTGGAGGTCCCGCGCCGCCGACGCCAAGGCAGCGTAGGGACGGAGGACCGTCCGGAGGAAGAGCCACCCGAGCAGCGCCGCCCCCCCCAACCCGGCCAGATACACCGTCGGGAGGAGCCAGCGGACCCTGTCCAGGAACCCGAGGAAGTCGGCCCGCTCCTCCACCGCCAGCAGGGCCCAGGGAACCTCCCCCGCCTCTCCGAGCGGCCAGAAGAGGGTCCTGAAGTAGCCGCCGCCCGCCCGGTAGTAGTCGGTCAGGAGCAGGCCCGGGCCGCTCGCGCCCACCTCCAGGCGCCCCTGCCAGACCCCGGACGGGGCACGCAGGGGCCCGCGATCGGTCGGAGCGGGTGTCTCGGCCACGGTGCCCTCCGGCAGGATCAGCGCCAGGCGGGCCACGCCCGCCTCCCGCTGCAGCACGTCCAAGAGCCCCCGCGCGCTCTTCCCCAGGTCGGCCGGCAGTTCCCCTCCGGGGCGCGGGAGGAGACCCTGGAGGTGCTGGCCGGTCAGGCGGGCCACGAGCCCCAGGCGCTCCTCCAGCGCGAGTTCG
>JAHFDC010000016.1 GCA_023249205.1 Candidatus Methylomirabilota bacterium | reverse complement strand
GAGGGCCCCCGTTCCCTCGACGGCCTCCCGGACGGTGACGCCCAGGTTCTCCGCCAGGGCAGAGGCAATGCGCGTGGCGAGGGCTTCGTTCAGGCCGAACCGGGGGTTGTTCAGGTCCCCCTCGATCGTGAAGTTCACCTCGATCGTGTTCTGCCGGCGCTTCAGGAGGCTAATGACCGCGGCGCGCGGCAGTCCCATGAACGTGTCAGCGGCCCCGCGGGGCGGGGCGAACTCCAGGTCCGAGATCACCACCCTCCCCGGCGCCCGGAGCCGGGTCCCGCGCATCTCGGCATCCAGATCCAGGTCCAGCGCGCCCCTCCGGACCTGGGCCTCCGCGGCCCCGGTGACGTAGGGCTGGAGCGCCACCAGGTCAATCGAACGGAGCCGGATCTTGACCGAAGAGTCCTTGCTGGTCAGTTCGGCCCACCCCGAGACGCTCGCGCGCCCGTCGCGCTGAACGCCCTTCACCAGGCCCGTCAGCTCGAATTCGCTTCTGCCGCTGAGCGTCGGAGCCACCACGTTGCGCACCGCGGCCTCGATCTGCTCGAGACGGATCCTCGCTGCAGGCGGCCCCACGGAGGCATCGAAGAGGTCCAGGGCACCCTCCCGGAGCGTGATGCGCGAGATGGTGACCGCGCGGGCCGGCGGAACGCCCGGCGCCTGCCCCGTCGCCGAACCCGCCAGCAGGCCGGGGAGGACGCGCAGCGTCCCGTCCCGGGCGCGCCAGATCGAGAGGTAGGACTTCACGGCGGTAATGGACCGGACGCCGACCCGCCCCGAGAGGAGGCTCCACAGGCTGGGCGCGATCGTCACCCCTTCGGCCCGGAGCGCGTCCGCTGCCGGCCACCCCGGTGGCCCTTTGATGCGGAGGCCCTCCACGAGCACCCCGGCCCATCCCACCTCGAGGTTCTTGACCTCGCTCCCGGGTCCCAGCGCCTCGACCACCTTCCCCTTCAGGAGGGCGGCGGCCATCCGGAATCCGACGAGGCTGCCGGCGATCACAACGAGGAGCGCAACGAGGGTGACGAGGGTTGCCCTCTTTCGCTTCGTGGCGTCCATGCTGGCTCCATTTGTCGAGCGCACGCCGTTGCGGGGGACGATTCCGGCGTCCTTCCGCCTGCTGGGAAGTACCGCACGCCGAGCGGGGAGAGCCCGCGCCGGTTACCCCGCCCGCTCGTCGGGGAGGAGGTACTGCTGGCCGAAGTCCGCGTACCGGGCCTCGCACGCCCGGCGGAGCGCCGCGACGTCCCGGTAGCGCGAGCCGAACCGGCCGACGGCCATCGGGCCCAGGTCGTAGGGGGAGATCCGCCCGAGGATGAGATCAGACAGAATGTGGCCGACGGTCGGGGCGATCGAGACCCCCCCGAGGTTGTCCCCGGAGGCCGCGAACAGCCCCTGGATCCCCGGCACCTCGCCGACGAGGGGGAGGCCGTCCGGGGTGAGCGTCGGGAGCCCCTGCTGCTCGGCCGCGATGGGGGCGGCGTCCAGGATCGGGAAGAACGGGGTCACCCGCTTCGTCACTTCCCGGAGGACCTCCGGGTCCGGCTTCAGGTGCTGCACGTCAAGGGTGTCCGTGACCTCCCCGGGGCCGTAGCTCCTGGGCTTCGGCTCGTAGCCGCCGACCATGAGCCCGCCTTTCGCCGGCCGGAGATACGTTCCCAGTTCGGGGAATCGCACCATCGGAAAGTTAGGGCGGACGTCGGGGAGGGGGATGGTGACGTGACACTGGTGGCGCACCGGCACGGTCGGCAAGGGGCAGCCGCACCGGCGCGCCAGGTCCGGCCCCCAGGCGCCGGCGGCGAGCACGACGCACCGGGTCTCCAGCCGTTCCCGGTCGGTCTGGACGGCGACGATCTTCCCGTTTTCCACCTCGATGGCGCGGGCCGGCCGGCCGGTCTCGATCTGGACCCCGTGCGCCGCCGCGGCCCGCGCGTAGCCGATGGCGACCTGGCGGGCGTCGAGGTAGGCGTCCGCGGGCTCGTACACCACCACCCGGACCCCCTCGGTCTCCAGCAGGGGGAGGCGCACCCGGGCCTCCTCCGGGGAGATCAACCAGCTCTCCACGCCCAGGCGCGCCCCCCGCATCGTCCAGGCGCGAAGCCCGCCCGCGGCGGCCTCCCCGAGGGCGATAAGGAAGGCGCCGGGCTGCTGGAAGCCGATCTTGTGCCCCACCTCCTCCTCGAACCGCTCGAAGGCATTGATCGCGTATTGGGCGATCCGGGTCATGAGAACGCCGGGGTGCAGGACCCGGATGAGCCCGGCGGCCTGCGCGGTGCCCTGCGAGGCGATCTCGCGCGCCTCGAGGAGGAGGACGTCCCGGCAGCCCTTCGTGGCGAGATGATAGGCGGTGCTGCAGCCGAAGACCCCGCCCCCGATGATGATCACCTGAGGATCGCTTCCCACCCTCTCTCTCCCGCGCCCCCCGCCCTACCTGGCTGCTCCTGCCGCGGCGCCTTGCCTCCCGGCAAGCGCGTCGAGCCTCCGGCGCCGCTGTACGAGGGGATACCTGCTCAAATCCGGCGAAGGTGCGCTGGCCGAGACCGTTCGGCCGGGGGTCTTGGCCATCGCTCGGATGTGCTGCGCGACGGCCCCGCAGCACGCTCCGATAGAGTTGATGCAGATGGCCCGGGCGGCGAATCCGCCGTCGAAGGGCGGAGCCCACCGCGGCGCGCCAGTCGGAGGCCGTCCGAGGCCGATCCCGATGTGTGAGGAAGTTTCATCAATCGCACGAAGGCGAACTACTGTCAAGGGCGATCACTGCGCGACCACTGGCGCGCGCCTCCTCTGCCCCCATCTCCGAGCGGGAGCCTCTCTGGGTATAGTGTGAGCGATGGCGGGAACCCGATGGTGGTCTTGTGGAGCGGCTGGCGGCCGCCACGTTTCGCGTCGCCCCGCGGCCGGGCACCACACAACATCGGCTTCCGATGTGCGAGGAGCCCGCAGGAAGCGTCGCTTGACCCTCCTGTTGACTCCGGGGTCGCTCCGTGGCAGTCTTAGGCCATAAGCAGGCGGGGGTCATCGTGGGTCAGGGCGAGCCGCCGGGCGTCGCTCCATTGCGGTAACGGGGTTTCCCCCACCCGGCGTGCTCCCTTCCAGACTGCCGATTCCGCAGGCCGTCACCCCCTTCTCCACCGATTCGCCGGGCGCAGGGCGGCCCCGGCCCCGCCCGGCCGTATCGTCTCTCCCACCCCCAGGGGAGGAGGCCACCATGAGCGGCGAGACCCTGACCGTGATTGACAACCGGACGGGCAAGCGGTACGAGCTCCCGATCACCCACGGGACCATCCGGGCGATGGACCTGCGGCAGATCAAGGTGAGCGAGGACGACTTCGGCCTGATGGCCTACGACCCGGCCTTCATGAACACGGCCTCCTGCCAGAGCCGGGTCACCTTCATTGACGGGGACAAGGGGATCCTTCGCTACCGGGGCTACCCGATCGAGCAACTGGCGGAGCGGAGCAATTACCTGGAGGTGGCCTATCTCCTCCTGCACGGAGAGCTCCCCCGCAAGGCCGAGTACGAGACCTGGGTCTACGACATCACCCATCACACCATGATCCACGAGAACGTCAAGAAGCTCATGGATGGCTTCCACTACGATGCCCATCCCATGGGGATGCTGGTGAGCACCGTGGGGGCCCTCTCCACCTTCTACCCGGAGGCCAAAAAGATCCAGGACGCGGCGTCGCGCCAGAAGCAGATCCATCGCCTCATCGCCAAGATGCCGACCCTGGCGGCCTTCGCCTACCGGCACTCGCTGGGGCAGCCCTACGCCTACCCGGATAACGACCTCTCCTACCCCGGTAACTTCCTGAACATGCTCTTCAAGGCGACCGAGCTGACGTACACGCCGAACCCGGTCCTGGAGAAAGCCCTGGATGTCCTGTTCATCCTGCATGCCGACCACGAGCAGAACTGCTCGGCCAACGCCATGCGCAGCGTGGGCTCCTCCCACGCGGACCCCTACTCGGCCATCGCCGGGGCCACCGCTGCCCTCTACGGCCCCCTGCACGGGGGGGCGAATGAGGCGGTCCTCCGGATGCTCACCCAGATCGGCTCGAAGGACCGGGTGCCGGACTTCGTCAAGCGGGTGAAGGCCGGGGAGGGCCGCCTGATGGGCTTCGGCCACCGGGTCTACAAGAACTACGATCCGCGGGCGAAGATCATCAAACGGCTCGCGGAGCAGGTCTTCGAGACCACCGGGCGCAACCCGCTCCTGGACATCGCCGTGGAACTGGAGCGGATCGCGCTCCAGGACGACTACTTCGTGAAGCGGAAACTGTACCCGAACGTGGACTTCTACTCCGGGCTGATCTACCAGGCCATGGGGTTCTCCACCGACATGTTCACGGTCCTCTTCGCCATCCCGCGGACCTCGGGCTGGCTCGCTCAGTGGGAGGAGATGCTGCTGGATTCGGAGCAGAAGATCGTCCGGCCGAGGCAGATCTACCTGGGCTCGCCGAGCCGCGATTACGTTCCCGTAGAGCGGCGGGGCTAGCCGCAGCCCGTTCCGCCGGCCCCCCCGCCGTGGCCGGGCGCGCGGCCCCGGCCGCCCAGCCTCGCTCAGGCCTCGGCCCAGAAGGAGCAGCGTGCAGAGGCAGCTCGGCAGCGTCGCCGTGACCATCCACCGGATCCCGAAGAAGGAGTACTGCGGGGTCGTGGTGCTGTCCCGGAAGGCCGACGGCTCCTGGGCCGGCAAGTGCAGCAAGTGCAGCGCCGACTTCCAGATGGAGCGGGACGCCCGCTTCGAGGGCCAGGTCCGCGCCATGCGCAACTAGCCCCCGGCTGTGGCTAGGGGCCGGCGCCCCCGTTGCCGGCGGTGAGGCGCTGCTGGGTGGCGGCGAGGTTCTCCCGGACCCCGATGAGGCGGGGGTGGATGCTGAGGGCCCGGCGGAAGCAGCGGGCGGCTGCCCGGAGCTGCCCCAGGGCGAGGTGGCAGAGGCCCTGGCCGGCGGCCGCTCCGAAGTGGACCGGGTTGCGGGCGAGCGTGGCTCGGCAGTCCGGGATGGCCTTAGCCGGCTCCCCCATCAGGTAGTAGGTGGTCGCCCGCTTGTTGTAGCCCTCGGCGAAGTCGGGGGCCTCGGCGATGACCCGGGAGAAGCAGGCGAGGGCGCCCGGGTACTCCCGCCGCTCGACGGCCGCGATCCCCTCCTGGAGGGCCCGGTCCACTTCCGGGTTCCCCGACCGGCTCCAGATGGCCCAGAGGGCCGCCTCGGCCGCCTGGACGAGCCCCCGGTCATTCTCCATCAGGGCGGCCACCAGGGCCGGGACGGCCCGGGCGTCCCCCGATGCGCCGAGGACCATGGCCGCCTCGCGCCGCTCGGGCGGCGTCCCCTCCTTCAGGCGCCGCAGGGCCTCCTCGCTGTCCATCCCCCCTCCCGGGATCGCCCCTCAGGTCTCAACCGCGCCTCGCCGGGGCGCTGCCCCCGGCTCCCCCTGGCCACCCAAGCCGCCGGCCGCCGCCTCACTTTTCCCGCCCCCCTCGTGGGATTCCCTCTTGACATTCTCGGCCGGCTTGCTAGGCTTGCGCGCCAAGAGGCGGGAGCGGCGCCGGGACGCGCCAAGGCCGATTAACCCCCAACCCCCAAGGAGGAGAATTATGGCGACCAAGAAGCCGGCGTTCGGTGGCTATGCCATCAACTTCGGTGGCCGAAAGGAGACGGCAGAGGACGTATTCGGCAAGAAGCCCGTCAGTCCCAGCGAGATGACCAAGAAGCTCTGGGCCTACATCAAGAGGAACAGGCTCGCGAAGTAATCTTCCTCCTTAGCCAGCCACGGCGACGGCCGCCCGGGCGATGTCCTCGAGACGGATCTTCTCGGGGTCGAACTTCTCCAGGGCGGCCGTGAGTCTTTCGAAGGCCTGCTCGAGGGTCGGGAGGCTCTTCCGGGCGCGACTGAGGGGATTGCATCGGGCCAGGACGAAGTTCTTCACGTAGGGGTGCGTGATCCCGCGCCGCTTGATCCGCTTCACCACGTCGTCCAGGACCCGGTCGGCGTCCTCCACCTTTCCCGCCCGGCCCTCCCGCTCCGCGTATGCCTTCGTGAGCCCCGCCTTCAGGAACGTGTCCACCCGCCTCAGGATCGGGGCGAAGGCTCCACCGGCGAAGCGCGGCTTCTTTTCGTAGAGCAGCCCCAGCGTGATGAAGTGGGGGGCCTCGAACTGGAAGGCGAAGGCCTCCTCGCTCTTCCCGCCGTCCTGCTCCATCAGCCCCCGGTACATCCGGATCACCTCCAGGGACTTCTCCTTCAGGTTGTGCGCCTTCTCCGTGTTCAGGGCCAGGATCTGAAAGGCCACGTCCGCCTCCGGGATGAGGATGGCGGGGATGAACTTCGCCTTGAGCTTCTCGAGGGCGGCCCGCCGGTGGTTCCCGTTCGGCGTCCAGTAGCGGCCGGCCCCCGCCGCCACCGCCACCACAGGGTCCACGAACCGGTCCAGTTTCTTGATGACCTCCCGCAGGCGGTCCGCGTGGGGCTTGGAGAGGTCCCGCTGGTAGGGGGTCGGCTCGACCTTCTCCAGCGGAAGGAGGGCGAAGATCTGCCACGCCTGCCCCACCGGCTCCCGGTAGAGGGCCAGCGCCGCCCCCCCGTCCTCCTCCACCTGCTCCGCCAGCCGCACGACCTCCCGCGGCGGCTCCGCCTCTCCAGGATACGTTGCCCAACCCCTCGGCATCACGCCCTCCTTCCGATTCCGCAACAGGTCACGCCCGCGCCGAATGACGGGGTGGGCGTCCTAGAGCAACAGCCCCCCGCGTCGAGTTATGTCTCAGACGCACCGTAATAGAACGTCGGAGTCTTCAGGCGGTTCAGGGTCTCGGTCCAGTTGATTGATCCGTCCCTGCTCTGCCACTCGGCGAAGTCTGCCCCCGGCCCCGCCCACTCCTTGAAGCGCCCAACGGCCGTCGCGTGCGGCTCTGCGGGGACGAAGCGCGCCATGGCCCCCCTGTCCCTCCAGACCGAGAAGGTCCAGAAGCGCCTCCGTAGGAAGTTTGTCTTGAGCCCGTACCTGACCAGGCCCGGAGTGTGCTTCAGTTGCTCCTCCACGCGACGGCTCATCGCCAAGAACGGGATGAGATCCCTCCAGCGTCGGACGGGCAAGAACGTGGCGACGCACATGTAGCCGCCTGGTGCATCTGCTCGACTGACTTCTACCTGCTTCTGCATAAACCCTCCCGGGACCGTAGCAGCTTGCCCTAATCTGGCACCCATTGGCGCAGTTTCACGCGGAACAGGTAGGCGGTCGTGGCGAACACGTCGAGGAAGAGAATGGCCGCGAACCAGTTCAGCAGTGTTCTCTGGTCGGAGAATCTCCTCTTGTAGAGATCCCGCAGGCACCAGATCGTGAGCATCCCTTGTGTGATCAGGTGAATGACTAGGTCATACATCTCCCAGAGGCTTAGGTTCATGGGCGTGCGCCACAGGACCAGCCCACCGCTGACCAGGGATACCGCGGTGAGCGCGTAAAACAGCCACACACTCCACCGGTGCGCCACAGCACTTCTCCCGCTCAGCGCTAATCGCCTCTGTCGCTGGCGTACACGACCGTGCCGTCCAGGATTGTGTAGTCCACTGTGATCTCCAGGATTTCCTTCGGGGCGGCGCGGAAAGGGTCGGCCGACAGGACGACAAGGTCGGCCAGGGCTCCCGGGCGGAGGCTCCCCCGCTCCCCTTCCTCGAAGGCGGCGTAGGCCGCGCCCCGGGTGTAAAGGTCCAGCGCCTCCCGGATGGTGAGCCGCTCCTCCGGCAGGAAGGCCCCGGGCGGGTTTCCGGCTGCGTCCTGCCGGGTGACGACCGCGTACACGCCGGCGAGCGGTCCGAGCGGCTCGATGGGGGCGTCCGAGCCTCCCGCCAGCGTGGCGCCGGCCTTGAGCAGGCTCCGCCAGGCGTAGGCGCCGCGGAGCCGCTCACGACCGAGGCGCGCCTCCGCCCAGCGCATGTCCGTGGTGGCGTGGGTCGGCTGGATGGAGGCGATGAGTCGCAAATCGCCGAAGGCGGCGAGGTCATCCGGATGGACGACCTGCGCGTGCTCCACGCGGAGCCTCGCCTCGGCGATCTCGGGAAAGGCCTCCCGCAACCGGCGGTAGGCCCGGAGCGTCTCGCGGTTGGCCCGGTCGCCGATGGCGTGGGCACAGACCTGAAACCCGTGACTGAGGGCTCGCCCCGTTGCCTGGGCGATCGCCTCCTCGTCCATCAGGAGGAGGCCGGTCTCGCCCGGCGAATCCTGGTAGGGCTCGATGAGCGCCGCGCCGCGCGAGCCCAGGGCGCCGTCCACGAAATACTTCACCGCGCGGACCGTGAGGAAGCCGCCGTAGAGGCCGACCTGGGGGCCGAGGGGGAGGGCCTCCCCCACCGCCTCCTCGCCGTGCAGCATCGCATAGACTCGAAGCCGGAGCCGTCCCTCTCCGAGCAGGCGGTGCAGGAGACCGAGGGTGGAAGCACTGACGGCGGCATCGTGCAGGCTCGTGATTCCGACCCGATGGCAGGCCGCCGAGGCCTCGAGAAGGGCGGCGGTCCGTTCCTCCTCGGTCCAGTCGGGGAGGTGCGGCTTGAGCAGGTCGCGGGCCCGGTCGAGCAGGATGCCTGTCGGCTCGCCGCGCGCGTCGCGGAGGATGGCGCCACCCGGGGGGTCGGCTGCGGCGGCCGTGACGCCGGCCCTCTCCCGCAGACGGGAGTTCACCCAGACGGCGTGGGCATCCACCCGCTCCAGGTACACCGGATGGGTGGGGGCCACGGTGTCCAGATCGTGGCGCGTCGGGAAGGCATCCTCCCCCCAGGCGCTCTGGTCCCACCCGAACCCGCGGATGACCTGCCCCGGCGGAAGCGCCCGGGCGCGGGCGGCCACCGCCTCAAGGATTTCGCCCTTCGTGGCGCAACCGCGCAGGTCGAGCTGGAGGTGGCGGAGGCCGATGCGGAGGAGGTGGGCGTGGGCGTCGGTGAAGGCCGGGAGGACCGTGCGCCCCTGGAGGTCGAGCGCCGGGGCGGACCGGAAGCGCCGCGGGACCTGCCCCCGGCCGACCGCCAGGACCCGGTTCCCCCGGAGGGCAATCCAGGTCCCGTCTGCCCTCCCGCCCAGGAGGCTCCGGACGCGCCCCTGACGCAGGACCAGACTCGCCTCCTCGCCGGCCATGGCCTCCTCCGCGGGAGGAGTGTAGCACGGGAAGGGTGTGCCGCCCCCGCCCCTTGACCCCGGCCCCGCCCCCTGCTACTAAGGGGGCAGGCCCCTCACCGGAGGCGTGCCTTGGCCGACGAGCCTGCTGAAACCTTCGCGGTTGTCTGTCCCTGCTGCGGTGCCCGGCTGACGATTGATCCGGAGGTGCGGGCGATTCTCTCTCACGAGGAGCCCCCAAAGGCCCGGACCGTGACCGACCTCCAGAAGGCCGTGGAAGCCCTGAAGGGCGAGGCGGGCCGCCGCCAGGCGCAGTTCGCCCAGTCCATGCAGGCGGAGAAGGACAAGGGGAAGGTCCTGGAGCGCAAGTTCCAGGAAGGCCTCAAGAAGGCGAAGGACGAGCCTCCTACCGCCCCTCCCACCCGGGACATTGACCTCGACTGACTGAGGACCGCCCGCCTT
>JAHFDC010000015.1 GCA_023249205.1 Candidatus Methylomirabilota bacterium | reverse complement strand
CAGGGAGGCGTGGGCCGTCACGATGATGACCGGGAGGTCCGGGTCCAGCCCTTTGATTAGGGGGAGCATGTCCAGCCCCGACCCTTCCGGGAGGACGAGATCGAGCAGGAGGACATCCACGCTGTTCGCACGGATCCGGTCGTACACGTCCCGCCCGTCGGGGAGGCCCGCCACCTGGAAGCCGGCCCGCGTCAGGACCTCCCGGGCCTGCTCCAGGATCAGCCGGTCATCGTCCACCACCAAGACCTGCGTCATCCCGCTACCCTTCCAACGAATTGTCCATCGTCCTCACGCAACGCCCCCGGTGCCGGGCCAAATGACGAGCATCACGAGACCCGAGGGAGGAGGCGGCCGGAGGCGTACGCCGTTTGTACGTCGAGGACCGCTGACGACCGAGAACGACGTGAGGCGACGTCAGTTGGCCCGGCACTAGTCCTCGAGCCCCGCCTCGGCCAATGCAACCGCCCGGAGCATCGCCTCCGCCTTGTTCGCCGTCTCCTGATACTCCCGGGTCGGCTCCGAGTCGGCCACGATTCCGGCCCCCGCCTGGATGTAGGCCCGTCCCCCCCGGCAGAGGATGGTCCGGATGGTGATGCAGGTATCCATGTTTCCCGAAAAGGCAAAGTACCCCACCGCCCCGGCATAGGGGCCCCGTTTGACCGGCTCCAGTTCCTCGATGATCTCCATCGCCCGGATCTTGGGCGCCCCGCTGACGGTCCCGGCCGGAAAGCACGCCCGCAGCAGGTCGAAGGCATCCCGGCCCGGCGTCAAGCGCCCCCGCACGTTGCTCACGATGTGCATGACGTGCGAGTAGCGCTCGGTCACCATCAGTTCGTTGACCTCCACGCTCCCGACCTCCGCGACCCGGCCGACGTCGTTGCGCCCGAGGTCCACCAGCATGATGTGCTCTGCCCGCTCCTTCGGATCGGCCAAGAGTTCCTGCTCCAGGCGGCCGTCCTCGGCCTCGTCCCGCCCCCGCGGCCGGGTTCCGGCGATGGGCCGCAGGTCAATGCGCCCTTCCTCCAGGCGCACCAGGACCTCCGGCGAGGACCCCACGAGCGCGAGGTCCGCCAGGCGCAGGTAGAACATGTAGGGGGAGGGATTGATGATCCGGAGGGCCCGGTAGATGTCGAAGGGATCGGCGCTGGTGGGGACCTCCAGCCGCCGGGAGAGGACGGCCTGGATGATATCCCCCGCCCGGACGTACTCCTTGCACCGGCGCACCGCCCCCTCGAAGGCCGCCTGCGTCAGGGTGGAGCGGTCCGCCCGCCCGGGCGCGGCGGGCGGGCGGGGCGGACGGACCGGGGCCGGCTTGCGCAGCTCCCCCACGATGGCCTCGATGCTCTGGAGCGCTTCCTCGTAGGCCCGCTCCAGTCCCTCCGGCGAGGGATCCTGCACGTGGGCGTTGCTCACCACCGTGATCCGCTGGCGGAGATTGTCAAAGATGACGAGCGTGTCCGCAAACAGAAAGCAGGTGTCCGGCAATTCCAGATCATCCAGGGTCCTGTCCGGGAGCCGCTCGAAGAAGCGCGCCACGTCGTAGCCCAGGTAGCCCACCAGCCCGCCGAAGAAGCGCGGCAAGCCCGGGCCCGGGACCGCGCGGTAGGGCGCCACCTGCGCCTTGAGCAGGGCCAGGGGATCGTCCGGCATGGGGAGGGGGTGGACTTCCCCGCGCCGGAGCAGTTCGGCCCGCCTTCCCTTCGTCCGCACAACGAGAAGCGGGTGGCTGCCCAGAAACGAATAGCGGGCCCACTTCTCCCCCCCCTGGACGCTCTCCAGGAGGAAGGCGTACTCCCCGGAGTCAATCTTCCGGAAGGCCGAGACCGGGGTCTCCATGTCGGCCAAGATCTCCCGGCTGACGGGGATCAGGTTTCCCTCCCGGCTCTTGCGGCAGAACTCCTCGAAGGTCGGTCGGTACATGGAAGGGGCCCTCGGACCCGCGAAAAACAGGCCACCAGAGGCTGATCACGGTACCATGTTCGCCAGCACGGGTCAAGCAATTGCCGCTCCAAAAACAAGGAGTTGCGCGATTGTCGAGCGGGGCGAGCCGAGGGTCACCAGCGATGGGGCGTGAAGCGGAGGAGCGGACCGCCCGCCGGGATCCGGCGGGAGTCCTCGGAGCCGAGGGAAGCGGAATTGCTGAGGGCCGGCCTCGCGTGCATCGGCTAGAGGTGGTGCTCGATTTTTGCCTTCAGGACCCCCTTCGGGACAGCACCGATGACTTGATCCACCGGCGCTCCATTCTTGAAGATCAGAAGGGTGGGGATGCTCCGGATCCCGAAGCGGGCTGCCGTCTCCCGGTTCTCATCCACGTTCAACTTGGCAACGGTCAGGCGGCCGGCATACTCCTTGGCCAGGTCCTCCAGGATGGGAGCGATGACCCGGCAGGGTCCGCACCACTCGGCCCAGAAATCCACGAGGGTGAGTCCCCCATCCTTGACCTGCTGATCAAAATCCCGATCGGTAACCGGAACGATGCCTTCTCCCATGACTCACGCCCCCCGCCCATCTCCCGTTCCGTGCGGAGCCTACCGGAGGCTCCACGTCCTGTCAAGGTAAGGCCCCCCAGCGCTCTGGGCATCTTTTGGATGCGGCCCGGAGGGCGAGCGCGCCGGACGCAGTCCCCCCCTCCTGCCCTCCGGCCCTTCGGGTTCACCAAAGCACAATATCTTGTGGTGAAGACCATCGCATCCCACCGGATTTTGACGTTTTCCGCTTGACAGGCCGTAAAGGGGTATGGTAGCGTCCGCGCGATCTTTTCCAGGCTTCCCCGGGTTCCGGAGAGCGATGCATCTTTCAGAAATTAGCCTCATTGGCTTCAAGTCTTTTGTTGAAAAAGTCTCCATTCAGTTTCGCCCCGGGATCACCGCCATCGTTGGTCCGAACGGCTGCGGCAAGAGCAATCTCTCCGACGCCATCCGATGGGTCCTCGGGGAGCAGAGCGCGAAGCTCCTCCGCGGGGACAGGATGGAAGACCTGATCTTCGCCGGCAATGCCCGCCGGAGGCCGGTGGGCATGGCGGAAGTCGTCCTCACCCTCCGAAATGATAACGGGAACCTCCCGGTCCCCCGCACCGAGTTCAGCGTCGGACGACGCCTCTACCGCTCGGGTGAGAGCGAGTACCTCCTGAACAACGCCCCCTGCCGTCTGCGGGATGTCACCGACCTGTTCCTCGACACCGGCGTGGGGGCCGAGCCGTACTCTCTCATCGAGCAGGGGGAGATCCAGTCCCTGATCGCGGCCCGTCCCGCCGACCGCCGCGCGCTGCTCGAGGAAGCGGCCGGCATCATGAAGTACAAGGTCCGGCGCCACGCGGCCCTCACCAAGCTCGCGGGGGCGGACCAGAACCTCACGCGCGTGACGGATATTCTCGGCGAACTGGAGCGCCAGCGAACCTCCCTCCAGCGGCAGGCCCGCAAGGCGGAGCGGGTGAAAACCCTCCAGGAGCGGGCAGCCGATCTCCACCTCTGGCTCCGCGTCCAGGAGGCGAGCCGCCTCGAGCGGGCCGTCGCGGCGGCAGCGGCGGAGACCCGGGCCGTGCAGGAGGCCCGGGGGGCCGTCGCGGCCGAGGTTCGGCGGATGGAGGCGCATCTGGAGGAGGCCCGGCTGGCCGACCTCACGGAGGAGCGGGCCATCGCCGCTGCGCAGGAGGGGCTCTTCCGCATCCGAACGGCTCTCCAACGGGACGAAGCCGCCCTCACGCACCTGGAGGCTCAGCGGGCCAGCCTCCGGGAACGCGAGGCCGCGCTGACCACGACCCTCGCCCGCCTCGCCGAACGGATCGCCAGCCTCGGGGCCGAGGCCGGCACCGAGGAGACGCGGGGGGAGGAACTGACCGCCGCCCTCCTGGAGGGAGAGGCCACACTGCGACAGTTCGCCGACGAGCAGGCGGCGCTCGAGGTCCGCGTGGCGGAGGCGACGGCGCGGGCCGAAAGGGTGCGCCGGGCCCTGATCGGGCACGCGGCCGCCCTGGCCACGGCGCGAAACCGGGCCCGGAACCTCCAGCACCGCGAGGCCGAACTCAAGGCGACTGCCGGGCGCCTCGCGGGGCAATTGGACGCGAGTCGAACGGGCCATCGCTCGCTGGAGGGGCGTCTGGTCGAGGCGGCCGGCCGTCTCGCCCGGGCGGAGGCGAGTCTGGCTGCGCTCAAGGAGGAGCGGAGCCGGGGACTGGAGGAGCGGGCGGTGGCGGCCCGCGCCCTCGAGACGGCGAACGAGAAGCGCCTGAAGCAACGAGAGGATCTGAGCCGGGTCGAGAGCCGGCTTCAAGCCCTGGAGGACCTCGAGCGGGGCCTCACCGGCTTCGAGGAGGGAACGCGCACCCTCCTCACCGAGCGCCAGCGGGGGACCCGCGTCGGGGCGAGCATCCGCGCACCCCTGAGCGAGGTCGTCCGGGTCCCAGCCCCCTACGAGCGGGCCCTCGAAGCATTGCTGGGCGGACTCCTCCAGGGCCTCCTCACGACCGGCGCCGTCGAGGCGCGGGCGGCGCTGGCGCACCTCACAGCAACAGGAGAGGGGCGCGCGACCTTCCTGCTGCCCCCCGAGCCCCTCCCCGCCCGCGCCTGGCCGCCGCTTCCCCCGGGCGCGCGCGTCATCGGCCCGGCCACCGCCCTCATCCAGGCGGCACCGGAGGCGGCCGTTGTCGTGGCCCGCCTGTTCGGCGATGCCCTGCTGGTGGAGGACCTCGATGCGGCCTTTGCCCTGGCCCCGCTTCTCCCCGCCCCCTGGGCCATGGCGACGCTGGCTGGAGAGGTCCTGACAGACCGCGGGGTGCTGACGGGAGGGACCCCTCCGGCCGGCGGGCTCCTCTCCCGGCGCCGCCAGATCGCAGACGACCGGGCAGAGCGGGAACCCCAGGTCCGGGCCCTCACGGAGAGCGAGGCCGCCTGCGAGCGGCAGGCGGAGGCGCTGGCCGGCGTGGAGCGGCGGCTCAGGGATCTGGCAGAGACCGTAGAGGCGGCGGAGCAGCAACGGTCCCAGGCGGAGCGGGACTTCGCGGAGACCCGGACGGAGGGGTCCCGGATCGCGAGCCAGATCGAACTTTTCGCCTCCGAACTGAGCACCCACGATGCCGACGCCGGCCGAATCCACCGGGAAGGGGAGGTGGCAGAGAAAGCCGCGGCCGTTCTGGAAGCCGAGGAGGGACGCCTCCAGGAGGAGGCCGCCGCCGCCGAGGCGGCCCTCCGGACCGAGCAGGAGCGCCGGGATCGTGTGCGCGCGGCCGTGGCCGAGGCACGGGCGGTCCACGGCGCCCTCGCCGAGCGGCGACAGGGGAGCGGCCAGACCCTGGCCCGCCTGCGACAGGAGCGGGAGGAGGCGGAGGCGGATCGGGCCCGGGCCGAGCGCGAGATGGCAGAGACAGGAACGCGGCAGGCCCTGCTTCAGACGGAGGCCGCGGTCCTCCGGGAGCGCCTCCTCGCGACGCGCCAGGAAGAGACGGCTGCGGCCGAAGCCCTCCGCGCGCGAGGGGAGGTCCGGGCTGCGGCGCTCGAGCACCTGCGGCAAGAGGAAGACACCCTCCGCCAGGCCCGACGAAGGGAGGGCGAGGCGGCAGAGCGGGCAGCGGGGATGGTCGCCCGGGGGGCGGAGATCCAGCGGGAGCGGACGCTCCTCCTCCAATCCCTCCAGGAAGAAACCGGCTCCAGCCTGGAGGAGGTTGCCCTCCGGGTCGCCGGGTTCGCGGGGGACCCGGAGGCGGTCCGGGCCGAGCTCGAGTCGCTCAAAGAAAAGGTGCGGGAAGCGGGCGCCGTGAACATGGCCGCCCTCGAGGAGTTCGCGGCACTGACGGCGCGGGTGCAGTTCCTGGAGAGCCAGGCGGCGGACCTGCGTGCCTCGGTGACCTCCCTGCGGGCGACCATCGCGGAGATCGAGCGGATCATCGCGGGCCGGTTCGCGGGCACGTTGGAGGAAGTCACCCACCACTTCAGCCGGTACTGGCAGCGTCTCTTCGGCGGGGGGGAAGCGACGCTCTCCCTCCAGGAAGCGGAGGGGGAGGCGGAGCCGGGGGTGGACATCCGAGTGCGGATCCCCGGGAAGCAGATGGTCAACCTGAACCTCCTCTCCGGCGGCGAAAAATCGCTGGGAGCCCTGGCGTTTCTCATGGCTCTCTTCTCGTTCCGCCCCAGCCCCTTCTGCGTCCTGGACGAAGTGGATGCCGCCCTGGACGAACCCAACGTGGAGCGGTTCCTCGCCCTCCTCGGGGAACTGGCGGTCACGACCCAGACGATCATTATTACGCATCACCCCCGGACGATGGAGGCTGCCAGCGTTCTCTACGGGGTCACGATGGAGGAACCCGGCGTCTCCAAGCTCGTCTCGCTCGCCCTGGTGGCAGAGGTCCCGGCGGCCGGACCGGCGGGTGTGGTAGGAGCCTGATGGAGTTCGAAGCAGCCCTCCGGAGCCTGGTCGCGCGAGGCGTCGGCCTCCGCGGCTGCGCCCTGCTGGACCCGGACGGCATCGTCCTGGCCTCCGCCGCCGCCGATCCGGCCGACTCCCGGGAGGATCTCGGGGCCCATTGCGCCCTTTTCCTCCGGGAGCTCGCGACCGTCGTCCCCCGCCTCGAAGGGGGACCCCTCCGGGCGACGATCCTGGACGCCGAGCGAGGGTCCGTGGTCCTGATCCTCCTCCAGGGCAAGTACGGCCTCGCGCTGCACCTGGACCGGGACGGCAACCTTGGCCAGGCCCTCTTCGAAGCCCGCAAGGTCGGCTTCGCCCTGAACGCCGCCCTCGCCTGAGTCCCCCCAGTGGTCGAAGGCACGACGCCTTTTCCCCGCCTCCGGGCGGGCCTCCAGAAGACCCGGCAGGCCCTGCGCGAGAAGGCCGCAGCCCTCTTCGGGAGCGGCCCGCTTCAGCCGACCACCCTGGAGGAACTCGAGGAGGCCCTCATCCAGGCGGATACGGGGGTCGCGGTGGCGGCCGCGATGCTTGAGGCGCTGCGGCATCGCAGACAGGCCGGCGGGCTCCCGGATGCCGCTGCGGCTCGATCCACCCTCCGGAAGGAAATCGCCACCCGCCTGACGATCCCGGAGGGTGTCCCGCGCGCGGTCGCAAAACCCTGGGTCGTTCTCGTCCTCGGCGTCAACGGCTCCGGGAAAACCACCACCATCGGGAAACTGGCCCACCGCGCGGTCCGCTCGGGAGAGCAGGTCCTCCTGGCCGCGGCCGACACCTTCCGCGCCGCCGCCATTGAGCAATTGCAGGCGTGGGGCGAGCGTTGCGGCGCGGAGGTGATCGCGCATCAGGCACGCGCGGATCCGACCGCGGTCGCCTTCGACGCGCTTCACGCCGCCCGGGCCAGGGGTACCGATCGCGTCTTCATTGACACCGCCGGGCGCCTCCACACCAAGCGGAACCTGATGGAGGAATTGCGCAAAATGGTCCGGGTGCTCGGGAAGGAACTGCCAGGTGCTCCCCACGAAGTCCTCCTGGTTCTGGACGCCACCACAGGGTTGAACGTTCTCACCCAGGCGCGGGAATTTCACCTGGTGGCTCCGCTCACCGGCCTCATCCTCACGAAGATTGACGGCACCGCGAAGGGGGGGGCGGTCCTCGGGATCGTGGAGGCCCTGGCCGTGCCAGTTCGCTTCCTCGGGGTGGGGGAAGACCTCGAGGACCTCGCCCCCTTCTCCCCCACCGCCTTCGCCGCCGCGTTGCTGCCAGACTGAGCCCCCGTTCGCTTGACACTCCGCAAAGCGAGTGCTAGGCTGGCAGCCTAACTCCGCGAAATTGGCGTGTTTTCACGAGGGTCCAGCGGAATGGAAGGACAGCAGGCCGACCGGGCCTTCATGGCCCGGGCCCTCGCGCTGGCCGAGGCGGGGCGGGGCCGGGCGAGCCCGAACCCGATGGTCGGCGCTCTCCTCGTCAAAGAAGGACGCATCGTCGGCGAGGGCTTCCATGCCCGCGCGGGGGCCCCGCACGCCGAAGTGATGGCACTCGATGCGGTCGGCGATGCGGCTCGAGGCGCCACCCTCTACGTGAGCCTGGAGCCCTGCTGCCATCACGGGCGGACCCCTCCCTGCGTGCCCCGGATCGTGGCGAGCGGCGTCCGGCGGGTCGTCGCGGCGACGGTGGACCCGAACCCACAGGTGAACGGCCGCGGCCTCGGGCTGCTCCGGGAGGCCGGGGTCGCCGCGGAGGTGGGGGTTCTCGAAGGCGAGGCGGTCCGCCTGAACGAAGTTTTTTTTACGTATATGACGGACGGCCGCCCCTTCGTCACGCTGAAGGCAGCGGTCAGCCTCGACGGGAAGATCGCCACCGTCACGGGGGAGTCCCGCTGGATCACTGGGGAAGAGGCGCGCCGCCGCGTCCACGAGATGCGCAACGAGGTGGATGCGATCCTTGTGGGGATCGGGACCATCCTCCGGGATGACCCGCTCCTCACCACCCGGCTGGGGATCCCCGGGGAGCGGGACCCGGTGCGGGTCGTCGTGGACACCCTGGCCCGGCTCCCGCTTGATGCGCGCGTGCTCGATCCCCTCTCCGCGGCGCCAACGCTGGTGGCGGTGGGCCCGGAGGCGCCCGCCGAGAGGGTGGTGCAGCTCCGGGAGGCCGGGGCCACGGTCCTGGTCCTGGCGCAGAGCGGCGAGCGGATCTCCCTCGCCGCCGTGATGCGGGCGCTGGCGGCGCGCGAGATCACCAGCGTCCTCATCGAGGGGGGAGCGGCCGTCCACGCCTCCGCCCTGGCCGAGGGAATCGTGGACAAGGTCGCCTTCTTCGTCGCCCCTCTCCTCATCGGAGGGACAACCGCCCCGGGGGCCGTCGGCGGTCCCGGCATCGAGAAACTCGCGGATGCCGTCCCTCTGCGGGAGGTCCGGATCACCCCCCTCGGCCGCGACCTGCTCGTGGAGGGGTACGTGCAGGGACCCCTGGGGAGTCACCCGTGTTCACGGGTCTGATCGAGGAGGTGGGAACGGTCCTCCGGACGTTCCCCGGCGATCGGAGCCTCACGCTGGTGATTGGGGCCCGGAAGGTCCTGGAGGATCTGGCGGTGGGGGGGAGCATCGCGGTGGACGGGGCCTGCCTGACCGTGGTGGCCGCAGACGCCGCATCCTTCACCGTGGACCTTTCCGAGGAGACGATCAAGCGCACCACGCTGGGGAATCTCCGGAATGCCCAGCGCGTCAACCTGGAGCGGCCCCTGACACCGATGGCTCGGCTCGGCGGACACTTCGTGACCGGGCACGTGGACGGGGTGGGCACTCTCCTCAGCCGGGAGGCCCGCGGGGACTCGCACCGGTTCCGGTTCGCGTCCCCGCCTGACCTTGCGCCTCTGCTGGTCCTGAAGGGATCGGTGGCCGTGGACGGGGTAAGCCTCACCGTGGCGGCGCTCGAGGCGGGGGCCTTCGCCGTCGCCGTCATCCCACACACCCTCGCCGCGACCACCCTGGGGCTGAAGCAGCCCGGAGACCCGGTGAACCTGGAGACCGACATCCTGGGGAAGTACGTGCAGCGCATGCTGGCGCTCGGAGCCCCCTGATGCCCTTCACCACCGTGGACGCCGCCCTGGAGGTAATCCGGGCCGGGGGCCTGGTCATCGTCGTGGATGACGCGGACCGGGAGAACGAGGGGGACCTCACCCTGGCGGCGGCCCGGGTCACCCCCGAGGCGGTGAACTTC
>JAHFDC010000140.1 GCA_023249205.1 Candidatus Methylomirabilota bacterium | reverse complement strand
CCCGCAGCGCCAGTACGAGATCACGCCGCCGATGATCATGCGCGGCGCCTACGAGAATCTCGTCACCTTCGAGGGGACCAATTACACGAAGGTGGTCCCGTTCCTGGCCGAGAAGTTCGAGGTCGGCAAGGACGGCCTGACCTACACCTTCCGGCTCCGGCCCAACGTCAAGTTCCACACCGGCAATACCATGACGGCGGAGGACGTCCGGTTCAGTTTCGAGCGCCTGCGGAACCTGAAGGACAACCCGGCCTGGCTCATGGACGAGGTGAAGAGCGTCGAGGCCGTGGACGAGCGGACGGTGCGGATCACCCTCACCGCGCCCAACGCCGCCTTCCTCTCCATGCTGGTCTCCCCCAACTTCGCGGTGGTGGACAGCAAGGCGGTGAAGGCGATAGGGGGGACCGACGCCGCCGACGCCAAGACGGCGGACAAGGCCACGGAGTGGCTGGATCAGAACTCGGCCGGGTCCGGTCCCTTCATCCTGAAGGGGTGGACGCGGGGCGTCGAGGTCGTCCTGGAGCGCAACCCGAATTACTGGCGCAAGCCCGCGGCCCTCGGCAAGGTCATCGTCAAGCAGGTGCCGGACCCCGCCACCCAGCGGATGATGGTCGGCCGGGGCGACATTGACGTGGCCCAGAACCTCGATGCGGACCTCATCGAGAGCGTGAAGAAGGAGGGGAAGGCGCGCATCGTCGAGGGCAACACGATGGACATCTTCTACTTTGCCATGACGACCAGCGCGGACGTCCACAAGGAGCTCGCCAATCGGAAGGTCCGCCAGGCCATCGCCTACGCCATTGATTACGACGGGATCATCAAGAGCCTCATGAAGGGAGCGGCGGTGCGGCCGCCCTCGGTCATCCCCCTGGGTCTCCTGGGGGCGGATCCGGCCCTGGCCCTCAAGCGGGACGTGCCCAAGGCCAAGGCCCTCATGAAAGAAGCCGGGGTGGAGCAGGGGTTCAGCGTCAGGCTGGTGTACGGGACCGGGACCTGGTACGGCCTCAGCCGCGACACCCTGGCGCAGAAGATCGCCAGCGATCTCGGCGCCATCGGGGTGAAGGTCGAACTGGAGCCGCGGGAGGTCACGGCCTGGCGCAGCGACTACCGGGCGGGCAAGCTCGCCATGACGATCGCCGACTGGACGCCCGACTTCCTCGATCCCCACGGGTGGGCGGTCCCCTTCGGCGTGAAGGGGGAGGCGGCGGCCAAGCGGGTCCACTACGACAACCCCGAGACCAGCAAGCAGGCCCAGGAGGCGGCCAGGATCACGGACCCGGCCAAGCGGGCCACGCTGTACAAGCAGGTCCAGAAGGCCATGATCGAGGACGCGCCCTTTGTGAACCTGATCCAGCCCAAGACCCTCATCGCGGTGGGGCCCACCGTCAAGGGCTACGTCTATAACCCGGTCTGGGGGGTGGATTTCTACCCGATCTCCAAGGGCGCCAAGTAGGCCGGTGAGCGTGCCGGGCGGCCGCCCCGCCGTGGCGGTCGCCCGGCCCCGGTGCCCATGAACCTCCCCGCCTACCTCGGCCGCCGCCTCCTCTTCACCCTCCCCCTCGTCATCGGGATCACCCTGGCCACGTTCCTGATCTCCCACGTGGTCCCGGCCGACCCGCTGGGCATGGTCCTCTCCGAGCGGGCCATGCAGAACCCGGAGATCGTGAAGGCGTACCGGGAACGGTTCGGCCTGGACAAGCCCCTCCCGGAGCAGTATGCGATTTACCTCCAGAACCTCCTTCAGGGGGACTTCGGCACCTCCATCGCCACCCAGCGCCCCGTCTCACGGGATTTGGCCCAGTTCCTGCCGGCCACGCTGGAACTCAGCCTGGGAGCGATGCTGGTCGCGGTCCTGCTCGGGCTCCCCATCGGCGTTCTCGCCGCTGTCAGGCGGGACCGGCTGGCCGACCACTGCGCGCGGATCATCTCGCTGATCGGCGTCTCCGTGCCGGTCTTCTGGCTGGGGCTCTTGGCGCTCAACCTCTTTTACTTCCACCTGAACTGGCTGCCGGGGCCCGGGCGCCTGGACCCCCACCTGACGGCTCCGGCGACGGTGACTGGGCTCCTCACGTTGGACAGCCTCCTCGCCAGAGATCTGGCGGCCTTCTGGAGCAGCCTGCGACACCTTATCCTCCCGTCCCTCGTCCTCGGGGCCTACAGCATGGGCACCATCTCGCGGATCACCCGCTCCACTCTCCTCGAGGCCCTCGGCCAGGATTACGTGCGCACGGCGCGGGCCAAGGGGCTCGAGGAGCGGGCGGTGGTGCTCACGCACGCCCTGCGCAACGCCCTCATCCCCACGGTGACCGTGACGGGCCTCGCCTTCGGCAACCTCATGGCGGGGGCCGTCCTCACCGAGACCATCTTCTCGTGGCCGGGGATCGGCCGCTATGCCGTCGGGGCGGCGGCCTTCCTCGACTTCCCGGCCATCATGGGGGTGACGCTGCTGATCGGCTTCCTCTATGTGGCGGTGAACCTTGGGGTGGATGTGGCCTACGCGTTCCTTGACCCGCGCATCCGCATCGGCCGGAAGGCGTGACGGCAATGGGGGGGCTCGCGCGTTTCGCCCGGACGCTCCTGCGGGGCCACAAGGCCGCCCTCGTGGGCGGAATCATCGCGGCCCTCTGGCTGGCCGTGGCGATCCTCGCCCCGGCCCTGGTGCCGTACGATCCGCTGGCCCAGGACCTCTCGGCGCGGCTGGAGGCGCCAAGCGGGCGGCACCTCTTCGGGGCGGACGAACTGGGCCGGGATGTCTTCAGCAGAGTCCTCTACGGAGCGAGGATTTCCCTCCCCATGGGGGGGTTCGTCGTCCTGCTGACGGGTCTGATCGGGGTGTGCGTCGGGGCGATCTCGGGCTATGCGGGCGGGACCCTGGACGACGTCCTCATGCGGATCTGCGATGCCGTTCTGGCCTTCCCCTCCCTGATCCTGGCCATGGCCATCACGGCGGCCCTGGGGCCGAGCCTCAACAACGCCATGCTGGCCATCGTGGCCGTCCTCTGGCCCGAGTACGCCCGGATCATGCGGGCCCAGGTCCTGGCGGTCAAGGAGCTCGAGTACGTCACGGCCGCCCGGGCCATGGGCGCCCCGGCCCGACGGATCCTGTGGCGGCACGTCCTGCCCAACTGTCTCGCCCCCCTCATCATCAAGGCGAGCCTGGACGTGGGCAACGCCATCCTCATTGCCGCCGGGCTCTCCTTCATCGGCCTCGGCGCCGTGCCGCCGACGCCCGAGTGGGGCGCCATGGTGAGCCTCGGGCGGCAGAAGTTCTACGAGTGGTGGGTCGCGACCTTCCCGGGCCTGGCCATCCTCTCGGTGGTGATGGGGTTCAACTTCCTGGGCGACGGCCTCCAGGACCTGCTGGACCCTCGCCTCCGCCGCCGCCCCTGAGATCCCTTCCGCCTCGCGCTAATACAAACGATAGAATCACAGTGACAAAGTCCGGGTCCTGTCGCCGGCGCCGCCCCGGCCCCCGGGCCCCGTGGGGAACCCTCCCGTGGTTCCCCCCATCGGCCAAGCGCCGATGGGCCCCCCCTCCGCTACGGGGGCCGTCGGGCGGCATCCGGCGCCACCCGGACCTTGTGTCACCCAATGTATCTCGTTTGTATTAGTGGCCCTCGGTCCCACGGTTCCCCCAGGCCGCGTCCCGATTCGTCTCGGCTGCTCGTCCCGCCCGGGCCGTTGCTTGACAAGGGTAGCGGCGTGCCATAGAAGGGGGACAAGGCAGTTCCCCAGGAAACGGTCCCGGACTTCGCCGGGACGCGCCGTCATTTCCCGAGGCGAGTTCCGTTGAGCCGCGGGCGTTGCGCACGGGCGGGGAGAGGCCCCGGCAAGCATGGTCTCCTACGACTTCCTCGAACGACTCGCGGAGCGCTTCGAGCAGCCGGCGGCCGTGGTCAACGCGGCCGCCTGCAC